>NZ_MEGQ01000023.1:0-53753 GCF_001725585.1 Thiomonas sp. SCN 64-16
GTTTCGCCGCCATACAGTCGCGTCTGTTTGAACTTACCGACTTTCTGGTGCGTGTGGCCCATCTGACCGAGGTGCCCGGCGCGTTCGAGGGCGAGGTGACGTATCACGATTCCTGCTCGGGTTTGCGCGAATTGGGCATCAAGCAACAGCCCCGCCAACTGCTGTCGCTCGTGCCCGGACTCAGTCTGTGCGAAATGGAGCAATGCGAGCAGTGCTGCGGCTTTGGGGGCACCTTCGCGGTGAAGTACGGCAATATTTCCGCCGCCATTGCCGACGACAAGTGCGCCAATATTCAGGCGACCAAGGCGCGTGCCGTGGTGCTGGGCGATCTGGGCTGCATGATGCAAATCGAAGGACGGCTGCGGCGGCAGGGAGACAACACAACTCAGGTGCTTCATATCGCTGAAGTGCTGAGTGGAAAGCGCTGATCATGGAATCACAGACTCTGCATTTCAAGGCGCGCGCCGGCCAGAAGCTGGCCGATCAGCGTTTGCAGCAAAACCTCAAGAAGCTCTCGACCAAGTTTGTGACCGGCCGGGCAGCGGCCATCGCCGCGCTGGACGGGTTCGAGCAGATTCGCGATGCTGCGGTGAATCGTCGCAACGTGGCGCTCAAGACGCTCGATGTCTGGCTGGAGCGATTCGAAGCCGAAGCGCAGCGCCGCGGCACCACGGTGCTCTGGGCGCAAACCCCGCAGGAAGCCGCCGATCTGGTGGTGCAGATCGCCCGAAAGCACGATTGCAAGCAGGCCATCAAGTCGAAGTCGATGGTGTCGGAGGAGATGGGCTTGAACGCGGCGCTGGAAGCCGCAGCCGTGCAGGTGACGGAGACCGATCTGGGCGAGTACATCCTGCAGATCAACGGCAACGAACCCCCTTCGCACATCATTGCGCCCGTGGTGCACAAGGACAAAGAGGAAATCGCCGATCTGTTCGCGCGCACGCACCACACGCAGCGTAAGACCGACATCCCCGAGATGACCCGTGAGGCCCGCGAGGTGCTGCGGGCGAAGTTTCTGTCGGCCGATATGGGCATTACCGGGGGCAATTTCGTGGTGGCTGAAACCGGTTCCGTCGCCCTGGTCACCAATGAGGGCAACGAGGGTATGTGCACCATCCTGCCGCGGGTGCATGTGGCGGTGACCGGGGTGGAGAAGGTGCTGCCCACGCTTGAAGACCTAGCGGCGGTGATGCGCCTGCTGCCTCGTTCGGCGACGGGGCAGACCATCAGCAACTACTTCTCCGTGCTCACCGGCCCGAAGCGCGAGGGCGACCGCGACGGGCCGGAGCATATGTATGTGGTGCTGCTCGATGGCGGACGCACCAGTCTGGTGGGCGGTGCGTTTGCCGAGATGTTGCGCTGCATACGCTGCGGCGCCTGTATGAACCATTGCCCCGTCTATCAGAAAATCGGCGGGCACGCCTACGGCTGGGTGTATCCGGGGCCGATGGGGTCGGTGCTGACGCCGAGTTACCAGGGGCTTGAAAGCACGCAGGATTTGCCGCAGGCCGCCACGTTGTGCGGGCAATGTCAGGTCGTGTGCCCGATGAAAATCCCGCTGCCCGATCTGCTGCGCAAAATGCGCGAACAGCAATTCGAGCGCGAAATGCGGCCGGGCATGGAGCGCTGGGCCTTGAGGCTGTGGAGCTATGCCGCGCGGCATCCCTGGCTGTATCGGCCGGGGGCGCGGCTGGCGTCGAGGGTCTTGCGGCTGATGACCTGCCAGGCGCCTCGGGGTGGACGGCTTACCGCGATCTGTCCGTGCCGTCGCAGGCAACCTTCAAACAGCAGTTCGCACAGCGCGCCAAGGGCAAGGCGGCAGGGTGACCGCGGAGGTCATACGCTTGCGGATAGCGGGTTGAACCAGCCGCCGTCGCGGTAGATTTCAAACGGCGTGAAATTGGATTTGTAGGCCATTTTGCGGCTGTGCGCGATCCAGTAGCCCAGATACACATGCGGCAACTGCATGGAGCGCGCCTGCTCGATCTGCCAGAGGATGTTGTAGGTGCCGTAGCTGGTGCCGGCGTCCGCCGTTTCAAAGAAGGTGTACACCGCAGAAAGGCCGTCGGACAGCACGTCGACCACTGAGACCATCTTGAGGGCGCCAAGCTCTGCGCCAGCCTGCGCGGGGGCTCGAAACTCGACCAGCCGTGTGTTCACCCGGCTTTGCAGCAGAAATTGGGCGTACTGGTCGATGCTGTCGTGATCCATGCCGCCGCCGGTGTGGCGCGCGGCCTGATAGCGCAGATAAAGCTGATAGTGCTCGGGAATGAAGCCTAGCTTGAGCACGCGCACCGAGAGATCGCCATGTCGCTTCCAGGCTCTTTGCTGCGTGCGGTTGGGCGAAAACTGCGCTGCCAGCACGCGGATGGGTAGGCAGGCCTGGCAGTCGTCGCACTGCGGGCGGTAGGTGAACAGACCGCTGCGACGAAAGCCGGCGCGCACCAGATCGGAGTACACATCGGCGTTGATCAGATGGCTGGGCGTGGCCACCTGCGAGCGCGCCATGCGGCCCGGCAAGTAACTGCACGGGTAACTTGCCGTGGCGTAGAACTGCAGGGTCGTGAGTGGAAGTTCTTTGGGATGGGTCACAGCCAGCGCGCGCAGTCGGTGAGAAAGGTTGAATCATCATACTGCCAGCCCGGTACGGCCGATTGCCTTGTGGCTTGCGCCACATGGTGCAAAAACGCATCGCGTGCGATCGGCGCAGCGCCCATCTGCGCCAGATAGTCGGTCTGCTGCTGGCAATCGATCAGGTCGATGCGGTGGCGCAGACAAAACCCGCACAGCGCCATCAGCAAGGTTTTCGAGCCATCGCTCACCTCGGTGAACATGGATTCGCCGTAGAACATGCGGCCGATGCACACGCCGTACAGACCGGCGCGCAGCGCATCGCCCTCCCACAGCTCGAAACTGTGGGCCAGGCCGCGCGTGTGCAGGGTGGTGTAGGCCTGAAGCATGTCGGGGGTGATCCAGGTGCCGGTGTCGGCGCGCTGCGCGCCGCACTGCTGCATCACGCGGGGGAAGGCGGTGTCGATCCGAAGATGCCAATCGGCGCTGCGACCGAACCGACGTGCCGATTTTTTCAGCGAGCGCGTCACATGCAACTGCTCGGACCGCAGCACCATGCGCGGATCGGTGCTCCACCACAGCAGCGGCTCGCCCGGGCTGAACCAGGGGAAAATACCCTGCCGGTAGGCCCGCTCCAGGGTGTCGGCATCGAGTTGCCCGCCCACGGCAAGCAAGCCGGGGAACGGCGACAATGCGGGGAGCGCCTGCGATGCGGGCGGAAAGTCATCGCCCGGTTCAAGCCGGGGGATTTGCCAGTTCATGGCCTGATTTTTCTGGAGTGATCCATCATGCCAATTTACCAATTCGCCGACTGGCGCCCCGAGATCGCCGCCGATGCCTATGTGGCGCCGGGCGCGCAGGTCATGGGCAAAGTGCGGCTGCAGCCGCGTTCGAGCGTGTGGTTTTCTGCCGTGCTGCGCGGTGACAACGAACTCATCGAGATCGGAGAGGAATCGAATGTGCAGGATGGTTCGGTGCTCCACACCGACCCCGGCTATCCGCTCACGGTAGGGCCGCGCGTCACCATCGGCCATCAGGCCATGCTGCATGGCTGCACCATCGGCGAGGGCAGCCTGATCGGCATTGGCGCGGTGGTCTTGAATGGCGCGCAGATTGGCCGCAATTGCCTGGTGGGCGCCGGCGCCTTGGTCACCGAGGGAAAAGTGTTTCCCGATGGGGTGCTGATTTTGGGTGCGCCCGCACGCGTGGCGCGCGAACTCACGCCCGAGGCCATTGCCGCGCTGAAAGGCAGTGCCGAACACTACGTCGAGCGCGCCCAGCGCTTTGCCCAAGAACTTCAACTAATGCATTCATGAGCGATCAACTCGTCAAATTCATGCTGGGCACGGGCCATGTGCGCGGTGTTCTCGTCCGTCTGGAGTCCACCTGGGCCGAACTGTGCAAGCGCCGCACCTATCCGCAGGAGGTCGCCGCACTGGTGGGGCAGATGGCGGCAGCCAGCGCCTTGCTGGCGGGCAGCCTGAAATTCGATGGCGCCTTGATTTTGCAGATTCAGGGCGACGGCCCGCTGAAGCTCGCCGTCGCCGAGTGTCAGCCCGACTTCGGGTTGCGGGCAACGGCCAAGATGGCCGACGATTTGCAGGAGGCTGCGGCCTTGCCCCAAGACCTGGCGTCGCTGGTCAATCCAGATGGCAAAGGACGCTGCGCCATCACCCTCGATCCGCGCAATCCCGAATCCGGCCTGCAGCCCTACCAAGGTATCGTGGCGCTGACCGATGAGCACGGTCAGACGCTGCCGTCGCTCGCTGCCATGCTGGAACAGTATCTGGCGCAATCGGAGCAGATCGACTCGCTGCTTCTGCTGGCCAGCAACGACGAGGCTGTGTGCGGTCTGCTGCTGCAACGCATGCCCGGTGAGAAACAGACCGCCGAGGGGGCGGAACAACCCGACGAGGACTTTCAGCGTGCCCGCCATCTGGCGGCAACCTTGACTTCCGATGAACTGCTGCAGCTCGCGCCTGAGGAAGTGCTCAGGCGCCTGTTCTGGGAAGAGGGTGCCCGGGTTTTCGAGCCGCAGACCCCGCGTTTTCACTGCACCTGTTCGCGTGATCGCGTTGTGGGCATGTTGCGCATGCTGGGGCGCGAGGAGGTGGAGTCGATTATCGCGGAGCGCGGCGAGGTGGATGTGCGCTGCGAATTCTGCGGTCAGGGCTATGCCTTTGATGCCATCGATGCGGCTCAAGTGTTTGTCAACACCCTGGTTCAACCGCCGGTGGCATCAGTACGTCATTGATACGTCACTCATAGGCCACTCATACGCCACTGAGGGCTTCCGGACCCCTTTTTATCGGGCGCTGGCGCTGGCCGCCCGCGCGGGCGGCACGATCTGCACAAAAATCTCGTCAGGCTTGACCATGCCCATTTCGCGACGGGCTTGGTCTTGAACACCGCCAAGACCGGCTTTCAGGTCGTGGACCTCGGCGGCTAGGCGGTCGTTGTCCTGCTGGGCCAGCGCGTTGGCCTGCTCTTGCTGGCTGAGCTGATTTTCCAGCCGTTGCACCGCGAACCAGCCCCGCTCGCCGAACCACAGCGGCCACTGCAGCAACAGCAGCAAACTCACGAGCAGAACGGTGACCCAGCGCATGACGATCGGCCGCGTGCGGTGAAATCAGCGCAGGTTGTAGAACACGTCGCGGCCGAGGAAGCGGGCGGTCTCGCCCAGGTTTTCCTCGATGCGCAGCAACTGGTTGTACTTGGCGATGCGGTCGCTGCGCGACAGCGAGCCGGTCTTGATCTGCCCGGCATTGGTGGCCACGGCGATGTCGGCGATGATGCTGTCTTCGGTTTCGCCGGAGCGGTGCGACACCACGGCGGTCCAGCCTGCGCGCTTGGCCATTTCGATGGCGGCGAAGGTCTCGGTCAGGGTGCCGATTTGGTTCACCTTGATCAGAATGGAGTTGGCCAGCTTGTCGGCAATGCCGTTTTTCAGGATGGAGGTATTGGTGACAAAAATGTCATCGCCCACCAACTGCACCTTCTTGCCCAGACGGGAGTTGAGCAGCTTCCATCCGTCCCAGTCTTGTTCGGCCAGGCCGTCTTCGATGGACACGATGGGATATTTGCCCAGCCAGTTGTCGTAGAAATCGACCATTTCCTCGGTGGATAGCACCAGACCTTCGCCTTCGAGGTGATATTTGCCGTCCTTGTAGAACTCGCTCGAAGCCGGGTCGAGGGCGATGGCGATCTGCTCGCCCGGGCGGTAGCCCGCCTTCTCGATGGCTTCGACGATGAGTTGCAGCGCGGCTTCATGGTTGGCCACGTTCGGCGCAAAGCCGCCTTCGTCGCCCACAGTGGTAGGCAGGCCGCGATCATTCAGGATGCCCTTGAGCGCGTGAAACACCTCGGCGCCGTAGCGCAGCGCCTCGTGGAAGTTGGGCGCGCCCACCGGCATGATCATGAACTCTTGCATGTCCAGGCTGTTGTTGGCGTGGGCGCCGCCGTTGATCACGTTCATCATCGGCACCGGCAGCTCGCGCGCCGAAAAGCCGCCGAGATACTGGTAGATCGGCATGCCGGCTTCTTCGGCGGCCGCCTTGGCCACGGCCATGCTGACGGCCAGGATGGCATTGGCGCCCAGGCGTGACTTGTTGTGCGTGCCGTCGAGGTCGATCAGAGTCTGGTCGAGGAAGGTTTGCTCGGTGGCGTCCAGGCCCATCACCGCTTCGGTGATTTCGGTGTTGATGTGCTCAACCGCGCGCAGCACGCCTTTGCCGCCGAAGCGCGACTTGTCGCCGTCGCGCAGCTCCATGGCTTCGCGCGTGCCGGTGGATGCGCCCGACGGCACGGCGGCGCGGCCGATGAAGCCGGTTTCCAGCACCACGTCGCATTCGACTGTGGGATTGCCGCGGCTATCGAGGATTTCGCGGGCGGTGAGGTCAACGATGGCACTCATGGAGACTCCTGTCAGGGAATGTGAGAAAAGATGGGAACAAAGATGGGTTTCAGACGCCTTGCACGGCGATCATGCGCATGGTGGCGGCGCCGGCACGCGCCTGCCGCGCCAGCAGATACTCGGCGCTGTCGTAGAAACTGCGCGCCGCTGCAAGGTCTGGAAACTTCAGCAGCACGATGCGAGTAGGCGACCAGTCGCCTTCGAGCACCTCGACCACGCCGCCACGGATGCAGACCTCCGCACCGTGCGCCGCGATGGCCTGGGACGACAACACCTTGTATTGGTCGTATTGCTGGGGGTCGGTCACATCGACGTCGGCGATGATGTAGGCGCTCATGGGGATTAGTTGAATTGGGTTTCGAGGAAACCGCGGCGCTTGACTGCGGCGTCGATGTCTTTGAGGCTTTCGAGCAGGGCACGCATGTGGTGCAGCGGCACCGCGTTGGGGCCGTCGCTCAGCGCATGGGCCGGATCGGGGTGGGTCTCCATGAAAACGCCCGCCACACCCGCGGCAATGGCCGCGCGGGCGAGCACCGGAACGAACTCGCGCTGTCCGCCGGAACTCGTGCCTTGGCCGCCGGGCAGTTGCACCGAATGGGTGGCGTCGAAGACGACGGGGCTTTGCGTTTCGCGCATGATGGCCAGCGAGCGCATGTCGGAGACCAGATTGTTGTAGCCAAAGCTCACACCACGTTCGCAGGCCATGAACAAGGTGTCAGGATGCCCCGCCTGTGCGGCGGCGGCGCGCGCCTTGGCGATGACGTTTTTCATGTCGCCCGCCTTTTTTGATGTTTACCGGCTTGCCCAGACTGCTGACCGCATGAATGAAGTCAGTCTGGCGGCAGAGGAAGGCCGGGGTCTGCAGCACATCGACGATCTCGGCCACACGCGGGGCCTCTTCGGCGGTATGCACATCGGTGAGAACGGGCACGCCGATGTCGCGGCGCACCTTGGCCAGAATTTCCAGACCCTGCTCCATGCCGGGGCCGCGAAACGACGCTCCGCTCGAACGATTGGCCTTGTCGTAGCTCGATTTAAAAATCAGCGGGATGTCGAGGGAACGGCAGATGTCGCGCAACTGCCCGGCTACATCCATTTGCAACTGCTCGGACTCGACTACGCAGGGGCCGCTGATGAGAAAGAATGGCTGATCGAGGCCGACGGGAAATCCGCAAAGGGTTTGTGGAGTGGGCATGGCGAGGCGTGCGGATCAGGCGTTTGCGGCGTGGCGTTGCAGGGCGGCCTGAATGAAGGCCGTGAACAGCGGGTGGCCGCCCCAGGGCGTCGATTTGAATTCCGGGTGGAACTGCACGCCGACGAACCACGGATGCACGGTTTGCGGCAACTCGATGATTTCGGTGAGGTGCTCGCGCTGCGTGATGGCCGAGATGACCAGCCCGGCTTTTTGCAGGGTAGCCAGATAGTGCTCGTTGGCCTCGTAGCGATGGCGATGACGTTCGGTCACCACATTGCCGTAGATGCTGTGAGCGAGGGTGCCCGGTTTCACATCGGAGCTTTGGGCGCCCAGCCGCATGGTGCCGCCGAGATCGGATCCGGCGTGACGCTTCTGCACGCTGCCGTCGCGGTCGAGCCACTCGTCGATCAGCGCGATCACGGGCTGCGGGGTGTCGGGCTCGAACTCGGTGCTGTTGGCTTGCGGCAGCCCAGCGACGTGGCGGGCGAATTCGATGGTGGCCACCTGCATGCCCAGACAGATGCCCAGGTAGGGAATGCGGTGTTCGCGAGCATATTGCGCGGCAAGAATCTTGCCCTCGACGCCGCGCTTGCCGAATCCGCCGGGCACGAGCACGGCGTCATAGCCGTCGAGCTGGGCGATGTTGGTCGGCTCTAGGGTTTCCGAGTCGAGATAGCTGATCTCGACGCGCGAGCTGGTCTTGATGCCGGCGTGGCGCAAGGCTTCGTTGAGCGACTTGTACGAGTCCGACAGATCGACGTACTTGCCCACCATGGCGATGCGCACGTTGTGCTGCGGATGTTCGAGCGCCTGCACCAGATCGTTCCAGACCTTGAGGTTGGCAGGAGGCGCCGTGATGCCCAACTTTTCACAAATGATGTCGTCGAGATGCTGCTGGTGCAACATTTGCGGAATCTTGTAGATCGTGTCCACGTCCCACACCGAAATCACCGCGTCTTCGCGCACGTTCGAGAACATGGAAATCTTGGCACGCTCATCGTCGGGAATCGGGCGGTCGGCGCGGCACAGCAAGGCGTCGGGCGAGATGCCGATCTCGCGCAGTTTTTGCACGCTGTGCTGCGTGGGCTTGGTCTTGAGTTCGCCAGCGGCCGGAATGTAGGGCACGAGGGTGAGGTGAACAAAGGCACAGTCGCCCCGCTTCATGCGCAGGCTCATCTGCCGCGCGGCTTCGAGAAAAGGCAGGGATTCGATGTCGCCCACCGTGCCGCCGATTTCTACCAAGGCGACGTCCACCGCGTCAGCGGTGCCCTCGCCAGCGCCGCGACGAACGAAATCCTGAATTTCGTTGGTGATGTGCGGAATCACCTGCACCGTCTTGCCGAGGTATTCGCCGCGACGTTCCTTGCGCAGCACGCTGTCGTAAATCTGGCCGGTGGTGAAATTGTTCACCCGCCGCATGCGGGTGGTGATGAAGCGCTCGTAATGCCCCAGATCGAGATCGGTCTCGGCGCCGTCTTCGGTGACGAAGACTTCGCCGTGCTGGAAGGGGCTCATGGTCCCTGGATCGACGTTGATGTAGGGATCGAGTTTGATGAGGGTGACTTTGAGGCCGCGCGATTCGAGAATCGCGGCGAGAGATGCGGATGAGATGCCCTTGCCTAAGCTGGACACCACTCCGCCGGTGACGAACACATATTTGGTCATAGCCGCGACGAATGCCGGTAAAAGTGCATTATAGGGAGCAGGTTTTGAGACCTGGATGACAGGCGTTGCTGGCGAGGTCGAAAGCCCGCTCGATCAGGCGTGCAGTCTGCTGCGGCGCCTCGAATGGGAACAGGTGCGAGCCATCGATCCACTGCAGGCGGTCTTGCGCCAGGCGCATCGTGGTCTGCATTCCGGCCATGCGGATTTCGCGCGATGATCGTCCACCGATGAAACTCACCGGCACGGGAAAGGGCTTGCGCGCCAGGGCGCCGAGCTGGTGCGGCAGAGTTTTGTAAATGCGATATTCGATGTCGCGCTCGAAGGCCAGCGCCCGGCCCTGCGGATCGGCCCGGGTGCCGAACGCGCAGTAGTCGCCCAGCATTTCCGGGTCCCATTGTGCAAAGGCGGTTTTCGAGGAGAAATGGGTGCGCACGGCGTCAACGTCGGGCCAGCGCGTGCGCCGTCGTTTGGCCGCCGCAGCGGGCGAGAATCGCTCGCCCAGCCCGGTGCGTTTGGACAGCCAGAGCAGCCGCGCGCGCCAGCCAGACACCACGGGCGAGTCGAGCAGAATGACCTGCTGCGCCATTTCGGGGCGGGCATGTGCAGCCATCAGGCTCAAATAGCCCCCCAGCGAGTGCCCGACCAGTACGGCCGGCTCGCCGTGGCAATCGTGCTGCAGGTAATCGATCAGTTGCTGCGCCAGCGGCTTCCAGCCATCGCGCACGGGATACCGGGCGTCGTGACCGTAAATGGGCACGGCGCGCACCCGAAATGCCGGTTCGAGCGCCTGAAACAGCTTGCGATACACCGGAGCGGGAAAGCCGTTGGCGTGGGAGAACACCAACAAAGGGCGCGAACTGGCGTCGGAGCTTGGGTTCACGGCGCCGTACCCGGAATCAGGCGCCGCTGAGCAGGGCTTTGGCGCGGGCTGCAGCCAAAGCCATGTCGGCCCGACCGGCAAGCTGCGTCTTGAGCGGGCCCATGAGCTTGCCCAAATCCTGCGGGCCGCTGGCGCCGGTTTGCGCCATCAGCGCGCGGATCTCGGCGTCAATGGCTGCGGCGTCCAGGCGTGCGGGCAGGTAGCGTTCGAGAACGACGATCTCGGCGGCCTCTTTGTCCACCAGATCCTGGCGCCCGGCCGGGGTGAATTGCGCAATGGCGTCGCGGCGTTGCTTGATCATTTTGTCGATGATCGCCACGATGGCCGCGTCGTCCAACTCGATGCGTTCGTCGACTTCTTTCTGTTTCATTGCGGCCATCAGCAGGCGAATGGCACCAAGCAGCGGCGCATCTTTGGCGCGCATGGCGGCCTTCATGTCATCCTGAATACGGTCTTTGATTGTCATGGTGAGTCCAATGCAAAAAGCCCGCATCGATGGGCGGGCTATGAGGCGAGCTGCAGATGCGCGTTGCTGCCTTGCGCATTCCGTTACGGGCGCCAGACAAAACAAAAGTCAGCGCGCGGAAACGAAAAAAATCAGCGGGAAATCAGGCGGGTGGAATCAGTATTTGCGCTCGGGCAGCGTTTGGCTGCGGATACGCTTGTAGTGGCGCTTGACCGCTGCGGCCTTCTTGCGCTTGCGCTCTGCGGTCGGCTTTTCATAGAACTCGCGAGCGCGCAGTTCGGTGAGCAGGCCGAGTTTTTCGATGGTGCGCTTGAAGCGACGCAGTGCGACGTCGAACGGCTCGTTTTCTTTAACGCGAATGGTGGTCATTGATGAGCTTCAATCCAATGTAGGCAGGCCAGGTGGGTTTGTCGTGCTGCCGCCGTCGTTGTCGTATTAGACGTTTCAACGACGCGGTTCAACTGCTTGGGTACTGGGCTGCGTGGGCCAAACTCGCAGCAGCCAAGCCGAGTGTGGCCTGCCGTGTCGAGGAGTAAAAACCTAAAGATTATATGCCCTAATTTTGAAGGCAACAAATACCCGGCCACAAGACGTTATCAGAGCGCCTGCGCGCAGGCGGCGGCGGAACTCCAGGCCCACTGGAAGTTGTAGCCGCCAAGCCAACCGGTGACGTCGACGACTTCGCCGATGAAATGCAGCCCCGGGACATCCATCGCCATGAGAGTCGATGACGAGAGTGCGCGGGTATCGATGCCTCCGGCAGTGACCTCGGCTTTGCGCCAGCCCAGCGTGCCGCTGGGCAGCACGGGCCAGGCGTGCCAGTGTTGCCAGAGGGTTCGCAGCGCTTTGTCGCTGAAATCAGCCATGCGACGGTCAGCGTCGCCCGTCTGTGCGCACAGGGCGTGGGCCAGGCGTTGCGGCAGGTGTTGGCTGAGTTCGCCTGCGAGGGTGCGCCGATTGCCCTGCTTGGATTGAAGCAACGCCGCTTCGGAGACTTCGCCCATCAGGTTGATCCGCAGGGGTTTGCCCGCTTGCCAGTAACTCGAAGACTGCAGGATCGCCGGGCCGCTGAGTCCGCGGTGGGTAAACAACAGGTCTTCGCGGAAATTGACGGTGCGATGCTCATAGTCCGTCTGAATGTCCACCTCGAGCGAGACGCCGCTGAGGTCGGCAAACGGCGCCCACAATGCCGGATCGAATGCCAGCGGCACCAGGGCGGGGCGGGGCGGGACGATCGGCAGGCCGAATTGCTCGGCGAGTTGATAGCCGAACGGACTGGCGCCAATCTGCGGAATCGACAACCCTCCGGTGGCGACAACCAGGGCGTCAGTGCTCACCCAGCCTTTTGCGGTGCGCACGCGAAAGCCGGGGGCGGCGGCTTCGACCGCTTCCACCGCGCACGGTTGCCAGTGCGTCACCTGGCCTGCTGCGCATTCTTCAAGCAGTGCGGTGATGAGTTGCTCTGCCGAGTCATCGCAAAACAGTTGTCCCTTGTGCTTTTCGTGAAAGCCGATGCGGTGCTTGCGCAGCAACGCGATGATGTCTCGCGGCCCGTATCGGGAGAGCGCCGATTTGCAGAAATGCGGGTTGCCTGAAAGGAAGTTTTCAGGGCGCGTGTGCAGATTGGTGAAGTTGCAACGCCCGCCGCCGGAGATGCGGATTTTCTCGGCGACCTTGGGCCAGTGGTCGAGCAACAGTACGCGCCGCCCACGTTGTCCGGCTAGCGCGGCGCAGAGCAGCCCGGCTGCGCCCGCACCGATGATGACGGCGTCGAAGCGGGGCTGATGAGGTGCGGGGGAGCGGAAGGTGGTTGGGAAGGCTAGACTGCCGGGCATGCTGGTTCTTGGAATTGAAACGTCGTGCGATGAAACCGCCGCCGCACTGTACGACACCGATGCGGGTCTGCGCGGTCACGCGCTGCATTCGCAGGTCGATATGCATCAGGCCTATGGCGGGGTCGTGCCTGAGCTGGCCTCGCGCGACCATATCCGCCGCCTACTGCCTTTGACCGACCTGGCTCTCAAGCAGGCCGGGGTGCGGCTGGATCAGGTGGACGCCATCGCCTACACCCGCGGGCCGGGGCTGGCGGGGGCGCTGCTGGTCGGCGCGGGCGTGGCCTCGGCTTTAGGCATGGCATTGGGCAAGCCGCTGATCGGGGTTCATCACCTCGAAGGACATCTGTTGTCTCCCCTGCTTTCGAAGCAGCCGCCCAGCTTCCCCTTCCTTGCGCTGTTGGTGTCTGGCGGGCACACCATGCTGCTCGATGTGCAGGCCTTCGGTCAGTACACCCTGCTGGGCGAGACGGTCGATGATGCGGCCGGCGAGGCTTTCGACAAATCGGCGAAATTGCTCGGGCTGGGTTATCCCGGCGGGCCGGAACTGGCCCGGCTCGCAGCCTTCGGCAATCCGGCCGCCTTCGATCTTCCGAGGCCGAAGATGCACAGCCCGGATCTCGACTTTTCGTTCGCCGGACTGAAAACCGCCGTGCTTACGCGGGTGCGCGGCCTGGGCTCGAATCTGTGCGAACAGGCCCGGGCCGATCTGGCCGCGGCCGCGCAAGAAGCGATCACCGATGTGCTGGTGCACAAAACCGCGCGCGCGCAGCAAGCGACGAAAAGAAGGTCGGTGGTCGTCGCGGGCGGCGTGGGCGCGAACCGGCAATTGCGGGAGAAACTGGCTGCGACGCTGTCGGCGCGCGGTGTGGCCTTGTTTTTTCCCGAATTGGAATGGTGCACCGACAACGGCGCGATGATTGCCCTGGCCGGCGCCCTGCGCTTGCAGGCGCACCCGGAAGCGGCCCGTGCGGCCGGGCCGTTCGATGTGCTGCCGCGCTGGGATTTGACGCAGATCGGGGCGGCCTAAAAGCCGTTTCGGGCTAGATTTCCCACACGCCTTGCGGCTGAAAGTCGCTGTCCTCGCCCTTGCTCGCCAGACCGCGGGCGTTGCACACCACTCGCGAAGCGCCTGCCCGGTAGTCGTGCCGACAGTGCAGATGGCCGTGCAGCCACAGCGTGCTGTGTGGAATCAGATCGTCATAGGCGTTGCAGAAACTCGCCGTCGAGGCGTTGACGGGATAGCGCGCGTCGTTGCTGCGCAGGCTGGGCGCGAAATGGGTGATGACCAGAGTGGCATCGTCCGCATCCGAGAGATGGGCGGGGTTGGTGAGTTGATCGCGCAACCAGTCACGGCAAAGTAGCCCTTCTTCGCGTAGCTCGGCCACGCCCATGGGTTTGCCGTGGCGTGTGGCGCATTGCACCTGTTCGGCAAAGTAGCGAGCTGCGCGCATGCAGCGCTCGATGCCCTCGGCGCCGAACAGCTCGAAATCATTCCACAGCGTGGTGCCCAGCACCCGGATGGTGCGTCCCTGGTGTTCGATTCGAGTCTGCTCGCGGTGCAGCATGGTGAAGCCCAGACGGTCGCAGCGCTCGCGCAACGCGTCCAGGGCTTGATCAAAATCCTTGTGGTCATGCTCGTGGTTGCCAGGCACGTAAATGACCGGTACCGGCCAGTCGCGGAACAGGTCGACCTGGGTGTGATGGGCGTCGATATCGCCCGCAAGAACCAACAGATCGGCATCGGGCGCGGGTTGCGGCGCGAAGGTCTCGGTTTCCAGATGCAGATCGGAGAGAAGTTGAATGCGCATAGCGCGGTGATCGGTGCGTTGTTGGGTTTGTTAACGCACTGTAAACCCGTTCGCGCCGTTTGACCCCGCCGAAGCGCCACGAAAATACGCAGGCTGTGAACAAATCCACAGCCTGCGTGCTGGCGCTGCAAGCGCTTGACCGTTGGGAGCGGCGGTGCGCTGCCGTTCCCAACGGGTGACTTACTTCACCGCAATTTGCTGAATTACGGCTTGTGCTTTGCGTGGCAGGGTGAGGGTGAGCACGCCGTTTTCCAGCTTCGCTTCTGCAGCGGCGGCGTCTAGCTCGGCGGGCAGTTCAAAAGAGCGATAAAACTGGCTTGCGCTGCGTTCGCGGTAGATCACCTTGCCGCCCTCAGTCTTCTCGTCTTCCTTCTTCGACTCTGCCGAGATGGTGACGCGCGGGCCATCGATCTGGATTTTGACCGCGTCTTTTTCGATACCCGGAAGATCGGCGTGGACGGTATAGCCCTTGTCGGTCTCGGTCACATCCATGCTGAGCTTTTTCAAGGCCTGATCAGGACTGTCGCTCGCGGCGAAAAAGTCGCGGAATGCCTGATCGAACAGCCGACCAAAAACAGGCTCCAAACCGCTGCTATAGAGAGAAGAACGGCTGGATGGGGTAGTAATGGAATAAGCCATGAGGATTCTCCTTAAGAAATAGGGGATCGAAGCCCCGATAACCAGGATATGCCGCCAGTGTGACAGTTTTCAAGTTCTCCAATCGCGCCCCAGACCTGCCGCGTTCGCGTCAGGTCCCCCGAGGGGGATGAGACCTGCAGCTCCAAGCCGCCCTGTGGCAGCTTGGAGCCGAATCCGAGCGGTTTGCGTTGTGGGTCAGGCAGTGCGTCGATTCAAGTCGTGGCGATTTCAGTTCAGGTTAGAATCAGTGGCTTTTCATCTTCACGGCGCGGAATGGTTTCTTCTGCGTTCGCGTGTTCTCTACTAGGAAACTGACATGTCTGTTGCAGAAATCAACAAGGCGCAAATCGTCGCCGACAATGCCCGCGCTACGGGTGATACCGGATCTCCGGAAGTGCAGGTCGCTTTGCTGACCGCGCGCATCAATCATTTGACCGATCACTTCAAAACGCACGCCAAAGATCATCATGGTCGTCGTGGCCTGCTCAAGATGGTGAGCCGCCGTCGCAAGTTGCTCGACTACCTGAAAGACAAGGACGTTGATCGTTATCGCGCCCTGATCGCCAAGCTCAGTCTGCGTAAGTAAGTGCCTGCTTTGCAAGAACGCCTGTGTGAGTTTGTCGGCACAGGCGTTTTTTTGTATGGGCGTTGTGGTTTGCAAGGTTTGAAGCGTCGCGCCTCTGATGGGGTGCGGCGTGGTTTTCAAGGGGGCGGTGTGACCCGTGTCATTCCACCGACGCACCGGATAGCCGGGCGTCGCTGGAATGGCATCACTCCGCCAGGTTTTTAACGGGCGCTGCTCGTGGCGATCTCAGTCCCTCAGGACGAAGATCGCAGTTGCGCCTTGATCAAGGAGTTAGCCATGTTCAACAAAGTCGTCAAAACCTTCCAGTGGGGACGCCATCAAGTCACGATGGAAACGGGCGAGATTGCGCGCCAGGCCAGCGGTGCGGTGCTGCTCAATATGGACGATACCGTGGTGCTCGCCACGGTGGTGGGCGCGCGTACGGCCAAGGCGGGGCAGGATTTTTTCCCCCTGACCGTCGATTACATCGAGAAGACCTATGCGGCGGGCCGCATTCCCGGTGGATTTTTCAAGCGGGAGGGCCGCCCCAGCGAAAATGAAACGCTGACCTCGCGTTTGATCGATCGCCCGATCCGCCCCTTGTTTCCTGAGGGGTTTTTCAACGAGGTTCAGGTGGTGGTGCATGTGCTGTCCATCAACCCGGAGGTCGAAGCCGATATTCCGGCCCTGCTGGCTTCAAGCGCCGCGCTCGCGGTGTCGGGCTTGCCGTTCAATGGCCCGGTGGGCGCAGCCCGCGTGGGGTATGTCAACGGCAACTATGTGCTCAACCCCAGCCGCGCCGAACTGGCCGACAGTCGCCTCGAACTGGTGGTGGCGGGTACGGAATCGGCCGTGCTGATGGTCGAGAGCGAGGCCGATCAGTTGTCTGAAGAGGTCATGCTCGAAGCCGTGATGTTCGGCCATGCGCAGTTCCAGACGGCGATCAACGCCATCCACGAGCTGGTGCGCGATGGCGGCAAACCTGCCTGGGACTGGGCCGCGCCCGAGAAAGATCAGGCGCTGATCGACCGCATTCAGGCGCTGGCTGGTGACGATATCCGCGCCGCCTACAAAATCACCCAGAAGCAGGCGCGCACGCAGGCCTTGCGCGAAGCGACGGCCAAGGTGCATACCGGTTTGGCCGAGGCGGGCATCGCCGCTGATGCGGCCAAGGTCGACGGCATCCTGTTCGACATGGAAGCGCGCATCGTGCGTGACCAGATTCTCGCGGGCGAGCCCCGCATCGATGGTCGCGACACCCGCACCGTGCGTCCTTTGAGCATCCGTACTTCGTTGTTGCCGCGCACGCATGGCAGCGCGCTGTTCACCCGTGGTGAAACCCAGGCTTTGGCCGTGGCCACGCTGGGCACCGACCAGGATGCGCAGATCATCGATGCGCTGGGCGGCGAATACCGCGACCGCTTCCTGCTGCACTACAACATGCCGCCGTTCGCCACGGGCGAGACGGGCCGCGTGGGCACGCCCAAGCGCCGCGAAATCGGCCATGGTCGCCTGGCCAAGCGCGCGCTGCTTGCGGTGCTGCCGAAAAAAGAAGACTTCGCCTACACCATGCGCGTGGTGTCGGAAGTGACCGAGTCCAACGGCTCTTCGTCCATGGCCTCGGTGTGCGGCGGCTGCCTGGCACTGCTCGACGCCGGTGTGCCGCTGAAGGCGCATGTGGCCGGTATCGCCATGGGTCTGATCAAGGAAGGCAATCGTTTTGCGGTGCTGACCGACATTCTGGGCGATGAAGATCACCTCGGAGACATGGACTTCAAGGTGGCGGGTTCGGCCTCGGGCGTGACCGCGCTGCAGATGGACATCAAGATTCAGGGCATTACCCGCGAGATCATGCAGGTGGCGCTGGCACAAGCGCGCGAGGCCCGCATGCACATCCTGGGCGTCATGCAGCAGGCAGTCGGCGGTGCGCGTGAAGAGGTTTCGCAGTTCGCGCCGCGTCTCTACACCCTTAAGATCAATCCCGAGCGCATCCGCGACGTGATTGGCAAGGGTGGCGCCACCATCCGTGCGCTCACCGAAGAAACCGGCACGCAGATCAACATCGGCGAGGACGGCACCATCACCATCGCCTCGACCGACGCCGACAAGGCCACAATCGCCAAGCAGCGCATCATCGACCTCACCGCTGAAGTGGAAGTCGGTCAGGTGTATGACGGCGCCGTGGTCAAGATTCTCGATTTCGGCGCCCTGGTGAACGTGCTGCCGGGCAAGGATGGTCTGCTGCACATCTCGCAGATCGCCAACGAGCGCATCAACAAGGTGAGCGACTTCCTGCAAGAGGGCCAGAAGGTTCGCGTCAAGGTCATCGAAACCGATGACAAGGGCCGCTTCCGTCTGTCGATCAAGGCACTGCTGGGTGAGGATTCCTCTTCAGCGCCTGCGCAGCCGGTCGTGGCGCCCGCTGCCGCCGATGCCGACCTTGAGCCGGGCGTCTGATCGCCACGGGTTTCATGCGCGCCATCGAAATCTCCCAGCCCGGCGGACCTGATGTCCTGCGTCTTTGCGAGCGGCCCATGCCGCAAGCCGGTGCAGGCGAGGTGTTGCTGCGCGTGCGAGCGTTCGGCGTCAACCGACCCGATGCCTTGCAGCGGCGCGGTCTGTATCCGCCGCCTGCGGGTGCGCCCGACCTTCCGGGGCTAGAAGTCTGCGGTGAAATCGTCTCGGGCGATCTGGCGGGAACCGATTTGCACCAGGGCGATCTCGTCTGCGCGCTCGTCGCTGGGGGGGGCTACGCCGAATATTGCGTGGCGCCCACTGGCCAGTGCCTGCCCTTGCCGCGCGGGCTGAGTGCGGAGGAGGGCGCTGCCCTGCCGGAAACTGCATTCACCGTCTGGCACAACGTGTTCGAGCGTGGGCGCTTGCAAGCAGGTGAGATGCTGCTGGTGCAGGGGGGTAGCAGCGGGATTGGCACGATGGCCATTCAATTGGCTGTGGCCAGTGGCGCTCGCGTTGTCGCCACGGCTGGCTCTGACGAAAAATGTGCCGCCTGCCTCCAACTCGGCGCTGAAGTGGCCATCAACTATCGCACGCAGGATTTTGTCGAGGCCGTACGGGCGCACACAGCAGAGCGTGGCGCCGACGTCATTCTGGACATGGTGGCGGGCAGCTATCTCGCCCGTGAGCAGCGTTGCCTTGCAGAAGAGGGGCGGCTCGTGGTCATCGCCGTGCAGGGGGGCGTGAAGGCCGAAATCGATGCCGGTCTGCTGATGCGCAGGCGTCAGACCCTCACCGGCTCGACTTTGCGCGCGCGCAGCGTGGCCTTCAAGAGCGCCGTTGCGCAGGCCTTGCACAAAACAGTTTGGCCCTGGATCGAGCAAGGTCGTGTGCGACCAGTGATCGACGCGGTATTCCCCGCCGAGGACATCGTGCAGGCGCACCAGCGCATGGAGCAAGGGCAACACATTGGCAAACTCGTGCTGCGCTGGTCTTGAACCGCGCGCCGTAAACGACATCAGACAGGAGCAAAGTATGCGTCAGCAATTCGTCGCAGGAAACTGGAAAATGCATGGCAGCCTGGCGAGCAATGCCGCGCTGCTGGCCGAGGTTCTTGCCGGCGTAGGAACCGCGCGTTGTGAAGTGGCGATCTGCGTGCCCTATCCCTATCTCTCTCAAGTGCAACAACTGCTGCAGACCAGCCAGGTTGCGCTCGGGGCGCAGGATTGTTCGGTGCATCAAAGTGGCGCACACACGGGCGAAGTGTCCGCGAGCATGCTGCAGGATTTTGGCTGCAGCTATGTCATCGTCGGCCACTCCGAGCGCCGTGCCGATCATCATGAATCCGATGTGCTCGTCGCGGCCAAGGCCGAGCGTGCGCTCGAAGCGGGTATGACGCCTATCGTTTGCGTGGGAGAAACACTGGCTGAGCGGGAGTCGGGGCTGACCCGTGCCGTGGTGCTGCGTCAGTTGCTGGCCGTCACCCATCTTCTGCGAGAGCAGACATCGCGCATCGTCGTGGCTTACGAACCCGTCTGGGCGATCGGCACGGGCCGCACGGCGACCCCGGAGCAGGCGCAAGAAGTGCACGCTGTGCTGCGGGAGCATCTGCGCACGGTGAGCGAAGCCGCTGCGGGTGTGCGGATTCTGTACGGCGGCAGTGTGAAGCCCGACAATGCGGCGGTGTTGTTTTCGCAGGCCGACATCGATGGCGGCCTTATCGGTGGGGCGTCGCTCAAGGCGGCTGATTTTCTGGCGATCACCGCGGCAACGCGCCAAGACTGATTGATTCGCAGGTTCGTCCTGCTTTGTGAAGTGAAGTTGTAAATCGCGCCTGGCGCGGATGAGTGCACAAATGCAAATTCTTTTGACCTTGACTCTGGTGGTGCAGATCCTGTCTGCGCTGGTGATGATCGTTCTGGTGTTGATGCAGCACGGCAAAGGGGCCGACATGGGCGCCTCTTTCGGCTCTGGAGCCTCGGGCAGCCTGTTCGGGGCAACCGGTTCGGCGAATTTTTTGAGCCGCAGCACAGCGGTTGCCGCCACACTGTTTTTCGTTACCACGCTGATGATGGCGTATTTCGGCAACCGCGCCAATTCCGGCGATGGCGGACTGATGGAAAAACTCGCTGCGCCCGCGCCCGTAGCCTCGGTTGCGGCGCCCGCCAAACCAGCGGGCCCGGTCAGCGAAATTCCTGGAGTGCCGGGCGCGGTGAGCAAGGCTTCGCAAGCCACCACGCAGCCCAAGACGGCCGCGTCTGCGGCGTCCGCGAGCCGGTAAATTCGCGTGTCATGCACCATCGCTCATCATTGATGGTGCATTGCAGCAAACACAGGCTCTGCGACTTGTCAATCTGATCTGCGGTTGAGCATTGCGTTAGAGCAATATCCGACTGTTGCGTGTTGCTTCGCTGTATTGGAAGCATGTAAGATTCTTTTGTTTTGCAAATCCGGTAACAAACAAGATGCGGGGCGGTAAGGGTAAGGTAAGCGCGCTTTACGAAGCGCTTTAAGCTGCCGCGCTGAAGATAGGCCACACAACGGCGATGATCCTCATGATCGCTGTGGACTGTCCTTAAAAAGTTTTGTTGCGCCGGGCCACTTTCGCCGTGCAGGTCAAGCGGTGGTGTTCAGGTGGTATCCGGTTTTGAGCCGACGTGGTGGAATTGGTAGACACGCTATCTTGAGGGGGTAGTGGCGAAAGCTGTGCGAGTTCGAGTCTCGCCGTCGGCACCAAAAGATTGAAGGGCGGGGTTTCAACCCGAGCCCCATAACAACAGGAGATGGAGTGCGATGAACCTTGAGCAGTATCTGCCGGTGTTGTTGTTCATCCTGGTGGGCATTGGTGTGGGCGTGGTGCCCCAACTGCTCGGTTACCTGATCGCTCCGCGTCATCCCGACGCCGAGAAAAACTCCCCCTATGAGTGCGGCTTCGAAGCGTTCGAAGACGCGCGGATGAAGTTCGACGTGCGCTACTACCTCGTCGCTATTCTCTTCATCCTGTTCGACCTTGAAATCGCCTTCCTGTTTCCCTGGGCCGTCGCCCTGAAAGACATTGGCCAGATTGGTTTCTGGGCGATGATGATTTTTCTCGCCATCCTCACGATAGGCTTCATTTACGAATGGAAAAAGGGAGCGCTCGATTGGGAATGAGTCCCTGCGACATAGACTCGTGGTTGGGCTTGCCCTGCAGCGCCAATCTGAATCGATGAGGAGTAAAGCATCATGAGCATTGAAGGCGTTCTGCAGGAAGGTTTCATCACGACTTCCGCAGACAAGCTGATCAACTGGACGCGCACCGGCTCGCTCTGGCCCATGACCTTCGGTCTGGCCTGCTGCGCGGTGGAAATGATGCATGCAGGTGCTGCGCGCTATGACCTGGACCGCTTTGGCATCGTGTTTCGCCCCAGCCCGCGTCAGTCCGACTTGATGATCGTGGCCGGTACGCTGTGCAACAAAATGGCGCCCGCGCTGCGCAAGGTCTACGACCAGATGGCCGAGCCGCGCTGGGTGCTCTCCATGGGCTCTTGCGCCAACGGCGGCGGCTATTACCACTACTCTTACTCGGTGGTGCGTGGGTGTGACCGCATCGTGCCGGTGGATGTGTATGTGCCGGGCTGCCCGCCGACTGCCGAAGCGCTTCTTTACGGACTGATCCAGTTGCAGAACAAGATCCGCAGAACCGAAACGATCGCGCGCTGAACTGCCTTCAAAAACGCGCCCTCATTCACTTCGCAAATCGATGCCATGACCAGCAAGCTCGAACAACTCGACACCGCGCTGCGCGCCGCATTGGGCGAGCGCATTCTGGCCCTGCAGGCCAGCGTGGGCGAACTCACCCTGGACGTTGCTCCGGCACATTACCGCGACGTTTGTCTGGCTCTGCGCGATGACGCCGAACTGCATTTCGAGCAACTCATCGATCTTTGCGGCGTCGATTACGCGCAATACGGCAATGCCGTGCGCGAGGAAGCTGGCCGTTTCATGGTGGTCGTGCACCTGTTGTCGCTCAAGCACAACTGGCGATTGCGTGTGCGCGTGCGCTGTGCCGACGATGATCTGCCGCTGGTAGCCTCGATCAACGACATCTGGAACTCGGCCAACTGGTTCGAGCGCGAGGCCTTCGATCTCTACGGCATCATTTTTGAAGGCCACCCGGATTTGCGCCGCATCCTTACCGATTACGGCTTCATCGGTCATCCCTTCCGTAAAGACTTCCCGCTTTCCGGCACGGTGGAAATGCGCTACGACCCCGACAGCAAGCGCGTGATCTACCAGCCTGTCACCATTGAACCCCGCGAGATCACTCCGCGTGTCATTCGCGAGACGGGCTATGGGGGTCTGGGCGGTGTCAGTCGCGCAGGTCTGGGGCGCTGAGCTTGGGGCACTGCTTAGGGCACTGATATGGCTGACATTAAAAACTACACCCTCAACTTCGGCCCGCAGCATCCGGCTGCGCACGGCGTGCTGCGTCTGGTGCTTGAGCTCGACGGCGAGGTGGTGCAGCGGGCAGATCCGCACATTGGCCTGTTGCACCGGGCGACCGAAAAACTGGCGGAGCACAAGACCTACATCCAGGCGCTGCCGTATATGGATCGTCTGGATTACGTGTCCATGATGTGCAACGAGCATGCCTACTGCCTAGCGATTGAAAAGCTGCTGGGTGTCGAGGTTCCGCTGCGTGGGCAATACATCCGGGTGATGTTTGCCGAAATCACCCGCTTGCTCAACCACCTCATGTGGCTGGGCGCGCATGGGCTGGATTGCGGCGCGATGACCGTGTTCCTCTACGCCTTCCGCGAGCGCGAAGATTTGTTCGATATGTACGAGGCGGTGTCGGGTGCGCGGATGCATGCGGCCTATTTCCGCCCGGGCGGCGTCTACCGCGATCTGCCCGACAGCATGGCGCAATACGGTGAGTCGAAGATTCGCAATGCCCGCGCCGTCGAGGCCCGCAACGCCGGGCGCCAGGGCTCGCTGCTCGATTTCATCGACGACTTTACCCAGCGTTTCCCGGCCTATGTCGATGAATACGAAACCCTGCTGACTGACAACCGCATCTGGAAGCAGCGCACGGTGGGAATCGGCGTGGTCTCTCCGGAGCGGGCGATGAATCTGGGGATGACCGGCCCGATGCTGCGCGGCTCCGGAGTGGTGTGGGACCTGCGCAAGACCCAGCCCTACGACGTCTATGACCGCATGGATTTCGATATTCCCGTGGGCAAGAACGGCGACTGCTATGACCGCTATCTGGTGCGCATGGAAGAAATGCGCCAGTCCAATCGCATCATCAAGCAATGCGTGGACTGGCTGCGGGCCAACCCCGGCCCGGTGATTACCGACAACCATAAAGTTGCGGCCCCCGCGCGCGAGGAAATGAAGACCAGCATGGAAGCGCTGATCCATCATTTCAAGCTGTTCAGCGAAGGCATGCGCGTGCCTGAAGGCCAGGCCTATGCCGCTGTCGAGCATCCCAAGGGCGAGTTTGGCATCTACCTCGTGTCCGATGGGGCGAACAAGCCTTATCGTCTCAAGATCCGCGCGCCCGGCTTTGCCCATCTGGCTGCGCTCGATGAAATGTCGCGCGGCCACATGATCGCTGACGTCGTCGCCATCATCGGCACGCTCGACATCGTTTTCGGGGAGATCGACCGCTGATGGACCGCTCGCCTGTCACTTGTGAAATGCAACGCATGATGTTGTCCGAATCCACCCGCCAGCGCATCGACCTGGAAGTGGCCAAATATCCGCCCGAGCAGAAACAGTCGGCGGTCATCGCGGCGCTGTCCATCGTCCAGCAGGAGCAGGGCTGGGTGTCGCCCGAGGCCGAGAAGGCGGTGGCCGACTACCTTGGCATGCCGCCGATCGCCGTCCATGAGGTGGTGACCTTCTACAACATGTTCAACACCCGGCCGGTCGGACGCTTCAAGCTCAACGTCTGCACCAATCTGCCGTGCGCCCTGAGCGGCGGCGAAGCGGCGGCCCAGTATTTGAGCGAAAAGTTGGGTGTGGCGCTGGGCGAAACCACGCCCGACGGAGTTTTCACCCTGCAAGAGTCCGAATGCTTGGGCGCCTGCGGCGATGCCCCGGCCATGCTGGTCAACGATCGTCGGCTGTGCAGCTTCATGCGCCCCGAGCGTCTCGATGCGCTGGTGGAAGAACTGCGTGCAGAGGCGGCCAAGGGAGAGTCGAAATGAGTCGGCCATTCGGACAAAGCACTGGGCAGGAAAGCTGTTTTCACGGCCGTCATCTGCAGCCGCAGATCCTCGCCGGGCTGAACGGCGAGAATTGGGATCTGCAGGGCTACCTGGCGCGCGATGGCTACCAGGCGCTGCGCAAAATCCTCACCGAAGGCTGGACGCCCGAGCAGGTCATCGCCGAGGTCAAGACTTCCGCGTTGCGCGGGCGGGGCGGTGCCGGTTTTCCCACCGGGTTGAAATGGAGTTTCATGCCGCGTCAGTTTCCGGGGCAGAAGTATCTGGTGTGCAACTCCGACGAGGGCGAGCCGGGCACCTTCAAAGACCGTGACATCCTGCGCTTCAACCCGCATGCGGTGATCGAAGGCATGACCATCGCCGCCTTCGCCATGGGCATCACCGTGGGCTACAACTACATCCACGGCGAGATTTTCGAGGATTACGACCGGTTCGAAGAAGCGCTGCGACAAGCACGCGATGCAGGCTATCTGGGCGACAACATCCTGGGCAGCAACTTCAGCTTCCAGTTGCATGCCGCGCATGGTTTTGGCGCCTACATCTGTGGCGAGGAAACCGCGCTGCTCGAATCGCTCGAAGGCAAGAAGGGCCAGCCACGCTTCAAGCCGCCTTTTCCCGCGAGCTTTGGCCTGTATGGCAAACCCACCACGATCAACAACACCGAGACCTTTGCCGCGGTGCCGTGGATCATCCGCAACGGCGGCCAGGCTTATCTCGAAGTGGGCAAACCCAACAACGGCGGTACCAAAATTTATTCGGTGTCGGGTGACGTCGCCAAACCGGGCAACTACGAAGTGCCCATGGGCACGCCGTTTGCCAAATTGCTCGAACTCGCCGGGGGCATGCGCGAAGGGCGCGAGCTCAAGGCTGTGATTCCCGGCGGATCATCGGCTCCGGTGCTGCCCGCCAGCATCATGATGGACTGCACCATGGATTACGACTCCATCGCCAAGGCAGGCTCCATGCTGGGTTCGGGGGCGGTGATTGTGCTCAACGATACCCGCTGCATTGTGAAGTCGCTGATGCGTCTGTCCTACTTCTACCAGCATGAGTCCTGCGGGCAGTGCACGCCGTGTCGCGAAGGCACGGGCTGGCTGTACCGCGTGGTGCATCGCATCGAAAACGGCCAGGGACGGATGGAAGACCTCGACCTGCTCAACTCGGTGTCCGACAACATCGCCGGGCGCACCATTTGCGCGCTGGGCGATGCGGCGGCCATGCCGGTGAAGTCGTTCGTCAAGCACTTCCGGCCTGAGTTCGAGCATCACATCACCCACAAGACCTGCCTCGTGCCAGCCTATGTTTGAGCCGCTCTTTGTCCCGATTCTGCACAGGACGCACCATCATGGTTGAACTCGAAATCGACGGTCAAAAAGTCCAGGTGCCCGAGGGCGCCATGGTCATGGATGCGGCCACGCAACTCGGCATCTATGTGCCGCATTTTTGCTATCACCACAAGTTGACCATCGCCGCCAACTGCCGCATGTGCCTGGTCGATGTGGAAAAGGCGCCCAAGCCGCTGCCGGCCTGCGCCACCCCGGCCGCGCAGGGCATGGTCGTGCGCACCCATTCCGAGCGTGCGCTTCAGGCGCAGAAAGGGGTGATGGAGTTTCTGCTCATCAACCATCCGCTCGATTGCCCGATCTGCGACCAAGGCGGCGAATGCCAATTGCAGGATCTGGCCGTGGGCTATGGCGGTTCGGTCTCGCGCTACACCGAAGAAAAGCGCGTGGTCTTTCACAAAGATGTCGGCCCGCTCATCGCCATGGAAGAGATGAGCCGCTGCATCCAGTGCACGCGCTGCGTGCGCTTCGGCCAGGAAATTGCCGGCATCATGGAACTCGGCATGGCCAACCGCGGCGAGCATTCCGAGATCATGACTTTCGTCGGCAGCACGGTCGATTCCGAGCTGTCGGGAAATATGATCGACATCTGTCCGGTCGGCGCGCTCACCAGTAAGCCGTTCCGCTACAGCGCCCGCACCTGGGAACTGTCGCGCCGCGCTTCCATCAGCCCGCACGACAGCGTGGGCGCCAATCTCATCGTGCAGGTCAAGGGCGACCGCGTGATGCGCGTGGTGCCGCAAGAGAACGAAGCCGTCAACGAATGCTGGATCTCCGACCGAGATCGTTTCGCCTACGAAGGGCTCAACAGCGAAGAACGATTGACCGCGCCGCAAATCCGCGAAAACGGGCAGTGGAAGTCAGTCGACTGGCAAACCGCGCTCGAATTTACCGTGCAAGGTCTGCGTCGCGCCATGGGGCAGGAGGGCGGCGCCGCGCTCGCAGCCCTGGCCGTGCCCACCAGTACGGTGGAAGAGCTGTATTTGCTGAAAAAACTGCTGACCGCGCTGGGCAGCAACAGCCTGGACACCCGTCTGCGCCAGAGCGATTTTTCCGGTGACGCCAACGCAGCGGCCATTCCCTGGCTGGGCATGCCGATTGCCGACATGGGACAGTTGCAGGCCGCTCTGTTCATCGGCAGCACCTTGCGCAAGGAGCAGCCGCTACTGTCGGCGCGCGTGCGGCAAGCGGCCAAGGCCGGGGCCAAAATTTCCACCCTGCACGCGGCAAACGACGATTGGCTCATGCCCCTGCACGCACGCATTGCCGCTGCGCCCAGTCTATGGGTTGCCGAGTTGGCTGGGGTGGCGCGTGCCGTGGCACAGGTCAAAGGCATCGAGGCGCCGGCCGGTCTTCAGGCCGTGGCGACGCCGAGTGCTCAGGCTCAGGCGATCGCGGCCAGCCTGCTCGGCGGCGAACACAAGGCCGTGTTCCTGGGCGACTCAGCCGTGCAACATCCGCAGGCTGCGACGCTGCGCGCCCTCGCGCAGTGGATCGCACGTGAGGTCGGCGGCATCTGCGGCGATCTGACTGAGGCGGGCAACACGGTGGGCGCCGCGCTGCTGGGGGTATCGCCCCTGGCTCCTGGCCGTGATGTCGCCAAAATCATCGCTCAGCCGCCGCGCGCCATGATGCTGTTCGGCGTCGAACCGGAGGAAGACAGCGCTGACCCGGTCGCCCTGCACAAAGCGCTGGAGCAGGCCGAGTTCATCGTCTCGTTCAGCCCCTTTGTTGACGCGGCTGAGGGTTACGCGCACGTCATGCTGCCGATCGCGCCCTTTACCGAAACGGCGGGCAGCGTGGTCAATGCCGAAGGTCGGCTGCAGAGTTTCAACCCCGTCGTACAGCCTCTGGGTGAGACCCGTCCCGGATGGAAAGTGCTGCGCGTGCTGGGCAATTTGTTCGAGCTGCAGGGCTTCGATTACCAGAGTGCTGCAGAGGTTCGCACTGAGGCCTTCGCGGGCCTGGGTGGCGTTGATCAAGGCGGCGCCGACCAGATCGCCGCCCGTCTGGCGCAGTCCACGCCCCTGGACTTGCCACCCCAGTTGCCTGCCGCGGTGGCCCCTGCGATCGAGCGTTTTGCGCCGGTGCCGATCTATTCGAGCGACGCCATCGTGCGTCGCGCGCCTAGCCTGCAACGCACGCGCGATGCACGCAACGCCCGCATGGTGGGCGTGTCCACCGCCTTGTGGGAACAACTCGGCCTGCAGAACGGCGATTCGGTGCGCGTGAAGGTTGATACGGTTGATGCGCAAAGCGTGGTGTTACCCGCGCGCTGTGACGACGCGCTGGCCCCCACCGTGGTCAGCATTGCTGCGGCCTGGGCCGAGGCGGCGCCCTTGGGTGCGCTCGGAGCGATGTCTGGTGCGGTTCAGGTCGAGCGGGTGAGCGCCGTGGCTGCCGTTCCTGCCGCCGCAGTTCCCACCGCCCCTGCAAGCCCTGAAAGGGTCTGAGATGAAATACTCTTGGCCCTCACAATGTTCGCAAAGTTTTCCCTCTCCCAAGGGGAATGAAGCGCGCCTGGCGCGATCCCACGCATCCTGCTGATCATGCTCGAATCCTTCAACCAAGGTGGACTTTCCCTGCTCGGGCCGATTGCCTGGCCGATCGTCTGGAACCTGATCAAGATCATCGTCATCGTCGCGCCGCTGATGGGAGCCGTGGCGTATCTCACGCTCTGGGAGCGCAAGCTGATCGGCTGGATTCAGATCCGCATCGGCCCCAACCGCGTCGGTCCGTTCGGCCTGCTGCAGCCCATCGCCGATGGCCTCAAGCTGCTGCTCAAGGAAATCGTCATCCCGTTCCGCTCGAACAAGCGTCTGTTCCTGCTGGGGCCGGTGATGACCATCATGCCGGCCTTGGCCGCCTGGGCGGTCATTCCGTTCGGGCCGGACGTCGCGCTCGCCAATGTCAACGCCGGATTGCTCTTGCTGCTGGCGCTCACTTCTCTTGAGGTCTATGGCGTGATCATCGCCGGTTGGGCGTCGAACTCCAAATACGCCTTCCTGGGCGCCATGCGCGCTTCGGCACAGATGGTGAGCTATGAAATCGCCATGGGTTTCGCCATGGTCATCGTGCTCATGGTGTCCGGCAGCCTGAACATGACCGAAATCGTGATGGGGCAGACCCATGGCACTTTTGCCTCCATGGGCCTGAACTTCCTCTCCTGGAACTGGCTGCCGCTGCTGCCCATTTTTGTGGTCTATTTCATTGCCGGTGTGGCCGAGACCAATCGTGCGCCCTTCGACGTGGTGGAAGGCGAATCGGAAATCGTTGCCGGCCACATGGTCGAGTATTCGGGCATGGCCTTCGCCATGTTCTTCCTGGCCGAATACGCCAACATGATCCTGATCTCCATCCTCACCACGGTCATGTTCCTGGGCGGATGGGATGCGCCGGTGGCCTTCCTCGGTTTCATTCCGGGGTGGATCTGGCTGGGCATAAAGACTTTTGTCGTGGTCAGCATGTTTCTCTGGCTGCGGGCCACCTTCCCGCGCTATCGCTACGACCAGATCATGCGCCTGGGCTGGAAGATTTTCATTCCCGTCACCCTCATCTGGCTTGTCGTGGTGGCCGCCTGGATGCAAACCCCCTGGAATATCTGGAAGTGAGGCAGAACCATGGCCGCTTTGCGTGACACCTTCAACAGCTTTTTTCTGGTCGAACTCTTCAAGGGTCTGGCTCTGACGGGCAAATACGCCTTCAAGAGCAAGATCACGGTGCAGTACCCGGAAGAGAAGACGCCGCTGTCGCCGCGTTTTCGTGGCCTGCATGCGCTGCGCCGTTATCCCAATGGCGAAGAGCGTTGCATCGCCTGCAAGCTCTGCGAGGCCGTGTGCCCGGCAATGGCCATCACCATCGAATCGGAGCAGCGTGACGATGGCACCCGCCGCACCACCCGCTACGACATCGATCTGACCAAGTGCATTTTCTGCGGGCTGTGCGAAGAAAGCTGCCCGGTCGACTCCATCGTCGAAACCTCGATTTTTGAATACCACGGTGAAAAGCGTGGCGATCTCTACTTCACCAAAGAGATGCTGCTGGCCGTGGGAGACCGCTATGAAAAAGACATCGCCGCCACCAAGGAGGCCGACGCCCCATACCGCTGATCGCTGAAGCTCGCCGCAAGGCATGGGCGGGCTCTGGCGATTGTCCCCACTGTTTCTAGGCCGACGGCTTGCGCTGCGGCAAGGCCCTTATTGTGACCATGGACGTTCAAACCATCCTGTTCTACCTGTTCTCCGCCGTGCTGCTATTTGCCGCGCTGCGTGTGATCACGGCGCGTAACCCGGTGCACTCAGCGCTTTATCTGGTGCTGGCGTTCTTCCAGATGTCGGCCATCTGGCTGCTGCTGCGCGCCGAGTTTCTCGCCATCGTGCTGGTGTTGGTTTACGTCGGCGCGGTGATGGTGCTGTTCCTCTTTGTGGTGATGATGCTCGACATCAACCTCGACAGCATTCGCAAGGGGTTCTGGCGCTATTTTCCTGTAGCAGCGCTGGTGGGCGTGCTCATCGTGCTGGAAATGGCCGCCGTGCTGATGCAGGGCTTCCAGATTGGCGGCATGACGCGCGCTGCGCAGGTCGGGGCAGCGGCCTCTGCCGACAATCCGCTCACCCATCTGTCCAACACCCGCGCGCTGGGCGTGGTGCTGTATTCGCAATACCTGTTCGCGGTGGAAATTGCGGCGGTCATATTGCTCGTGGCCATCATCGCGGCCATCGCGCTCACGTTGCGCCGGCGCAAGGATGTGCGGCATATGCCGGCTTCCGAGCAGATCAAGGCCCGCCGTGCAGACCGCGTGCGGCTGGTGTCCATGCCCGCCCAACCCAAGGAGTAAGCCATGCTCGGTTCACTCACCCTGGCGCATTACCTGGTGCTCGGCGCCATTCTGTTCGCTATCTCGGTCGTCGGCATTTTTCTCAATCGCCGCAATCTCATTGTCATCCTCATGGCTATTGAGCTCATGCTGCTGGCGGTGAACCTGAATTTCATCGCCTTCTCGCACTACCTGCAGGATTTTGGCGGACAGGTGTTCGTGTTCTTCATCCTCACCGTCGCTGCGGCGGAGTCGGCCATCGGTCTGGCCATTCTGGTGGTGCTGTTCCGCAACCTCAACACCATCGACGTCGAGGATCTCGACCAACTCAAGGGCTGATCGATGCAAGCCACGCTGAATCCCACCTTGCTGCTGGTCATCGCACTGGCGCCTCTCGTCTCGTCCATCATCGTCGGCCTGTTCGGCCGAAGCATCGGTCGATCGGCTTCGCACTGGCTGACCACGCTCTCGGTCGGATTGTCTTTCGTGCTGTCGCTCATCGTCCTCAATGACGTCATCAACGGCGCCCGCTTCAACGCCACGATTTATGAGTGGATGGTGGTGGGCAAGCTGCACATGGAAGTCGGTTTCATGATCGACGGCCTGTCGGCGCTGATGATGGCTGTCGTCACGTTCGTTTCTCTCGCGGTGCACATCTACACCATCGGCTACATGGCCGATGACGATGGCTACCAGCGCTTTTTCAGCTATATCTCCTTGTTCACCTTCTCCATGCTGATGCTGGTGATGAGCAACAACATGCTGCAGCTGTTTTTCGGCTGGGAGGCGGTGGGCTTGGTGTCCTATCTGCTGATCGGCTTCTGGTACACGCGGCCCACGGCGGTATTCGCCAATATGAAGGCCTTCATCGTCAACCGCGTGGGCGACTTCGGCTTCATTCTGGGCATTGGTCTGCTGGCGGCCTACACCGGCAGCCTGAACTACACCGAAATTTTCGCCAAGGGGCCCGAACTCGCGCTGTTGCACCTGCCGGGCACCGACTGGATGCTGATCACCGTGGCGTGCATCTCTTTGTTCATCGGCGCCATGGGCAAGAGCGCGCAATTCCCGCTGCATGTCTGGCTGCCCGATTCGATGGAAGGTCCGACGCCGATTTCCGCGCTCATTCACGCTGCCACCATGGTGACGGCGGGTATTTTCATGGTGGCGCGCATGTCGCCGCTGTTCGAGTTGTCGAACACTGCGCTGTCCTTTATTTTGGTCATCGGCGCCATCACCGCGCTGTTCATGGGCATCCTGGGCGTGGTGCAAACCGACATCAAGCGGGTCATTGCCTACTCCACCCTATCGCAGCTCGGCTACATGACCGTGGCGCTGGGGGCTTCGGCCTACTCGGTAGCGATTTTCCACCTGATGACCCATGCGTTCTTCAAGGCTTTGCTGTTCCTCGCGGCGGGCTCGGTGATCATCGGCATGCATCATGACCAGGACATGCGCCATATGGGCGGTCTGCGCAAATACATGCCCATCACCTGGATCACCTTCCTGATCGGCGGTCTGGCGCTCAGCGGCATTCCGCCGTTCGCTGGCTTTTTCTCCAAAGACAGCATCATCGAGGCGGTGCATGCCAGCGATCTGCCGGGAGCGGGCTTTGCTTACTTCGCCGTGCTCTCTAGTGTGTTCGTCACCGCGCTCTACACCTTCCGCATGTATTTCATGGTATTCCATGGCGTAGAGCGCTTCCGGCACGTGGCGCACGATGCTCATGGACATGATCATGGGCATGATCACGGACACGCTGGCGCTCACGAGCCGCACGAGTCGCCGTGGGTGGTGACGGTGCCGCTCATCATGCTGGCCATTCCGTCCGTCCTCGCAGGCTATCTCTTCATTCAGCCGCTGCTGTACGGGCATTTCTTCGGGAACTCGATTTTTGTCAACGCGGCAGCCCATCCAGCCATGCGGGATCTCGCTGAGCACTGGCACGGCCAGATTCAGATGATGATTCACGGCTTGTTGTCGATGCCGCTGTGGCTGGCGCTTGCCGGCATTGCCACGGCCTACTACGGCTATATGGTGAACCTGCGCTTCCCTCAGGCTGTGCGGCGCATGCTGGGGCCGATCTATACCGTGCTTGAAAACAATTACTTCTTCGACTGGTTCAACCAGAACGTGCTGGCTTCTGGCATGCGTCTGCTGGGCACGGGCCTATGGAAAGGCGGGGATGTGGGTCTGATCGATGGTCTGCTGGTCAACGGTACGGCGCGCGTGGTCGGCTGGACAGCACGGGTGGTGCGCCTGCTGCAGACCGGCTACATCTATTACTACGCCCTGGCGATGATTGCCGGCGTGGTGGTGTTCATGGGCTATTTTGTTCCGGGCAAGCTGTTGTCCGGCTGGTTCATCCGATAACAGCGAAGCGCGATACAAGCATGCAATCTCTCCCTTTGCTCAGTCTGTCCATCTGGATTCCCATCGCCTTCGGTGTCTTGCTGCTCTTTGTTCAAGGCGAGCAACGCGCTGCGGCTGCTCGCTGGCTGGCGCTGATCGGCTCGCTGATCTCCTTTCTCATCACCCTGCCGCTGATCACAGGCTTCGACAACGCTCAGGCGGGCATGCAGTTTGTCGAGTCCGTGCCCTGGATTCGGCCTTTCAACATCAATTACGCGCTGGGCATCGACGGCGTGTCGCTGTGGTTCGTGCCGCTGACCGCTTTGATGACCGTGATCGTGATCATCAGCGCCTGGGAGGTCATCAAAGATCGCGTCAGCCTTTATCTCGGCGCTTTCCTCATTTTGTCGGGCCTGATGATCGGCGTGTTTGCCGCGACCGATGCCCTGCTGTTCTATGTGTTCTTCGAGGCCACGCTCATTCCGATGTATCTGATCATCGGCATCTGGGGCGGGCCGCGGCGGGTGTATGCCGCCTTCAAGTTCTTCCTCTACACCCTGGCTGGTTCGCTGCTCATGCTGGTGGCGCTGATCTATCTCTATCTGCAGTCGGGCGGCAGTTTCGACATCGCCAACTGGTACCACGTGCCGCTGTCGATGACCGCGCAGATTTTCATATTCATCGCCTTCTTCTTCGCCTTCGCGGTGAAGATTCCGATGTGGCCGGTGCACACCTGGTTGCCCGATGCGCACGTTGAAGCGCCTACCGGCGGCTCGGTGATTCTGGCGGCCATCATGCTCAAGCTCGGCGCCTACGGTTTCATCCGCTTCTCTCTGCCCATGCTGCCTGATGCCAGCCATGCGCTCGCGCCGGTCATGATCGCCTTGTCGCTCATTGCGGTGATCTACATCGGTTTTGTCGCGCTGGTGCAGGCCGACATGAAAAAGCTGGTGGCGTATTCCTCCATCGCGCACATGGGCTTTGTCACTCTGGGTTTTTTCCTGTTCTCCGACCTGGGTGTGCAGGGCGGGTTGGTGCAGATGATCTCGCATGGTTTCATTTCCGGCGCCATGTTTCTGACCATCGGGGTGCTGTATGACCGCATGCACACCCGCCAGATTGCCGATTACGGCGGAGTGACCAACACCATGCCCAAGTTCGCCGCACTGGCCGTGCTGTTCGGCATGGCCAACGCCGGCTTGCCGGGCACCAGCGGTTTTGTCGGCGAGTGGATGGTGATTCTGGCTGCGGTGAAATTCAATTTCTGGATCGGCCTGCTGGCCGCGACCACGCTCATTCTGGCTGCGAGCTATACCTTGTGGATGATCAAACGGGTGTATTTCGGGCCGGTGGGCAATGACCATGTAGCCGCGCTCAAGGACATCGGCGCCCGTGAATTCTTTATGCTCGCCGTGCTGGTCGGCGCGGTGCTGTGGATGGGCGTGTATCCCAAATTCTTCACCAATCCGATGCAGGCTTCGGTGCAACATCTGCTGCAGTTTGCGGCGTCTTCCAAATTGCAGTGACAACAACCGCCATGAACTGGATCGCCATTTATCCGGAAATTCTCCTGCTCGTGCTGGCCTGCGTGGTCATGCTCGTCGACCTGTTCGTCAAAGATGCGCAGCACCGATTGAGCTATTGGCTGACGCTGCTGGGACTGGTGGGCATCGGCGCGCTTTGCGGGCTTTACTACGCCTCGGGCATGCAGCAGTTCGCCATGGCGCGTGCACTCATCGTCGATCCGATGGCCATGCTGCTCAAGCTTTTCACGGTCATCGCCACCATCGTCACCTTGGTTTACTCTCGGCGCTACGCCCTGGATCGCGGCATGTGGGGCGGCGAGTTGTTCAGCCTGGTGCTGCTGTCGCTGCTCGGGCAGTTCATCATGATCTCGGGTAACAACCTGCTGACCATCTACCTCGGGCTGGAATTGCTCTCGCTCGCGCTCTACGCCTTGGTTGCGCTGCGCCGCGATCACACGCAGTCCACCGAGGCGGCGATGAAATATTTCATCCTCGGCGCGTTGGCTTCGGGTTTCCTGCTCTATGGCATGTCGATGCTGTATGGCGCCACCGGTTCGCTTGATCTGGTCACCATCTTCCGCATGATCGCGGTCGAGCCGATCAACCGCGCCGTGCTCGTGCTCGGGGTGGTGTTCATCGTTGCAGGTCTGGCGTTCAAGCTCGGAGCCGTGCCCTTCCACATGTGGATTCCCGACGTCTATCAGGGCGCGCCCACGGCTGTGGTGCTGATGGTGGGCGCGGCGCCCAAACTGGCGGCCTTCGCCATGGCGATTCGCCTGCTGGTGGAAGGCATGTTCCCGCTGGCGATGGACTGGCAGGGCATGCTGGTGGTGCTGGCGGTGCTGTCCATCGGTCTGGGCAATCTGGCGGCCATTGCGCAGACCAACCTCAAGCGCATGCTGGCGTATTCCACCATCGCCCAGATCGGCTTCGTGCTCCTCGCGCTGCTCTCAGGCATGCTCAACGGCAATGGGCTCTCCGCCTCCACTGCCTACAGCGGCGCGATGTTCTACATGGTCATTTACGTGCTCACCACGCTGGGCACCTTCGGCGTGATTCTGCTGCTCGCCCGCGAAGGTTTCGAGGCCGAAGACATCCGCGATTTTGCCGGTCTGGCCAAAACTGACCCCTGGATGGCAGGTGTCATGACGTTTCTTTTATTCTCTCTGGCAGGCATACCGCCGTTCGCTGGTTTTTATGCCAAGCTCGAAGTGCTCACCATTCTGCTCAATACCGGGCGGGTCTGGCTGGTGGTGTACTCGGTCATCCTCTCGGTCATCGGTGCGTATTACTACATTCGTGTGATCAAGGTGATGTATTTTGATGCACCCACGGCGCTTTCGGCCTCGCGCGCAAGTGGAGTGGGCGGAGCGCGTGCTCTGCTGTCGCTCAATGGTCTGGCGGTTTTATTTCTTGGGTTGATGCCCGGTGGTTTGATGACCTTGTGTTATCAGGCCATCGCCAATACCCTGCACTGAAAGCGTTTCCCTATGCAGAATTCCGCAATCTGGTTGGTTATCGTTCTGGCGTTCGTCGCCGCCAACCTGCCGTTTGTTTCCAACCGCTTCTTCCTGGTCATTCCGCTCAAGAAAACCCCCAAGTCGATCTGGCTACGTCTGCTCGAGCTGCTGATCCTGTTCTTTGTCGTCGGCTTTATTGGCATGGCGCTTGAAGCGCGGATCGGCCAGAACTATCCACAGCATTGGGAGTTCTATGCCGTCTCTGTCGCCATGTTCCTGGTGCTGGCCTTTCCGGGTTATGTGCTGCGTTACATGGTCAAGCGTCATCCGGCCCCGAGTCGCACATGAGCGGCGATCCGGCGCGTGTGCCGCAGGCAGCGGCCTTGCGCGAACATACGCTCGACAGCGAGATGGTGTTTCGCGGCACCTTCCTCAATATTTCGCGCGATCTGGTGCGTCTGGCCAACGGCGCGCAGGTGACCCGCGAATACATCCGCCACTCCGGCGCGGTGATGATCATTCCCCTGCTCGATAACGGCAAGGTGCTGATGGAGCGCCAGTTCCGCACGCCGATGCAGCGGGTGATGGTGGAGTTTCCCGCGGGCAAACTCGATGCGGGTGAGAGCTGGCTGGCTTGTGCCCAGCGCGAACTTCGCGAGGAAACCGGCTACAGCGCGAAGCAGTGGGCCTATATCGGACCGATCAACAACGCGATTTCCTACTCAGACGAAACCATTCATCTCGCTTTCGCGCGCGGTCTGGTCGCAGGTCGCCAATCGCTCGACGACAACGAACTGCTCGATGTTTTCGAGGCCAGCCCGCAAGACACCCTCGACTGGGTGCGCAATGGTCAGCTCACCGACGTCAAGACCGTGATCGGCGCGTTCTGGCTGGAAAAATTGCTGCAAAACACCTGGAGCTTCGACTGGCAGGACGTGGCCTGACGCTGTAGCTCAGATGCGGCGCTGAACCAGCAGACGATAGGCCAGCAGATAGAGGGTAACGAAGCCCACACAGCAGGCCATGAGCAGGGGGGTGTTGCCCCACCACAGCATGGCCGGGCCCACGCTGAAAGCCGCGACGGCCCAGAGATAAGGCGAGGTGGCCGCATTGCGGCGTTGCCGAGGATCGGGATGATCGTCCTCGTTGAGCAGGCGGGTAAGCCGCCAGTAGACCAGATGATGCAGATGCAGCGTGTCTGGCGCCGTGCCCGCGCGCTGGCGAAACTTGCGCCGCCACAGCGAATACAGTAACTCCCACACCGGGTAGGCCAGCACCATGAGGGCGAACCAGGGTGAAACGGCAGGGTTGCGCGCCACCAGCAACACGCTGAGCAGCGCCATCCAGAAGCCGAGCAGATAAGCGCCGGTATCGCCCAGGAAGATCTGGCCGCGCGGCCAGTTCCAGAACAGAAAGCCCAGCAGCGCGCCGATGGCGGTGAGGCTGAGCGCCATGATCAGCGGGTCGCTGACCTTGAACGCCACATAGCCGATGGCGCCGAAAATCATGAAGCTCACCATGCCGGCCAGGCCGTTGTAGCCGTCGATCATATTGACCGCATGCGGCAGGGCGCTGATGGCGACGAGTGCGATAAGCCAACCCAGCACCGGCCAGGCGTGTATCCATGCGTCCAGCGGCCACAGCCCCAGACGGGTGACGCTGGCCTCAAGCAGCCAGACCGCTAGCCCCGCGGCGAGCACCGTGGCCAGCGCCCGCCACAAGGGGGGCACATGGCGGCGCAGGTCTTCCACCACCCCGGCGAGCAGCACCGGCGCAATGGCGACGGCCAATCGGATTGTGACGGGCTCGCTGACATAGGTGAGGTGCATGAGCCATAGCAGGCCCACCAATATGCCCAGCGCCAGGGCGAAGCCGCCGGTGCGCGGCGTGGGGTGGCGATGCCATTTCTGCACGCCCTGGGTTTCGTCCAGGCCGAAATGCCTGTGCCGACCCAGCACGATGAGGGCGGCGCATCCCAGCCAGCAGAGCAGGGCGGACAGGGCGGTGGCGTGCAACATGGGGTGCGGTAGAGAAACGCGATAAACCGACATTGTGCCTTTGCCCGGCATCACGAATCCACATGTCCCGCGCGCCGTCTTGCCTGCGGCCGTCGCCTACACTGCGCAGTTATGTCTGCATCCTTCTCCTGGCCTTTTGAGCTGCTTATCGGTTGGCGCTATACCCGCAGCGGGCGGCGCAGTCGGCGCAACGGCTTCATCTCCTTCATTTCTGCGGTCTCCGTTGGCGGCATCGCCCTCGGGGTGGCCGCGCTGATCGTGGTCATCTCGGTGATGAACGGGTTTCAGAAAGAGGTGCGAGACCGCATGCTCAACGTCATTCCGCACATCCAGATTCTCAATGTCAATGGTCAGGCCTTGCCCGACTGGCGCGGCGTGGCGCAGCAGGTCAAAAGCAATCCGGCAGTGACCGGGGTGGCGCCCTTTGTGCAAGGTCAGGCGCTGGTGGCGCAGGGCAGTCAGTTGCAGGGCGTGCTGGTCTGGGGGGTGGAGCCGAGCGAAGAAACCCAGGTGTCGCAGATTCCCGAGCACATGGTGGCGGGCAGTCTGGCCGCGCTCAAGCCGGGCGACTTCGGTGTGGTACTGGGCAACGAGCTGGCGAATGCGCTGGGGGTTGGCGTGGGCGACCAGATCACCATGGTGGTGCCCAGCGGCTCCATCACCCCGGCGGGCATGATTCCACGCCTGCGCACCCTGCGGGTGGTGGGCATTTTCAATGTTGGGCACTACGAGTACGACAGCACCCTGGCGCTGGTGAATCTGCAGGACGCTTCGGCGCTGTTCCGCACCGGAGGCCCCACCGGACTGCGGGTGCAGACGCGCAATATGAATGACGCCCCACAGATTGCGCAAGACCTGCAGCGCGTGCTGCCACCTGAACTCGTGGCCCAGCCCTGGACCGAGCAGAACCGCACCTGGTTCGAGGCCGTGGTGATCGAGAAGCGCATGATGTTCATCATTCTCACCATGATCGTGGCGGTGGCGGCGTTCAACCTCGTCTCTACCCTGGTCATGACGGTGACCGACAAGCTGGCCGATATCGCCATTCTGCGCACGCAGGGTGCGAGCCCCGGCTCCATCATGTCCATCTTTCTGCTCCAGGGCGCGGTGACGGGTTTTCTCGGCACCTTCGCCGGTGTCGCGCTGGGTTGTCTGATTGCGTTCAACCTCGATCCCATTGTCTCGTTTCTCGAAGCCGTGCTGCACACCCAGTTCCTGCCGCGCAGCGTGTACCTGATCCACACCATGCCCAGCGATCCGCGCTTTTCAGACATCGCCACCATCACCGTGGCGTCGCTGGTGTTGTCGCTGCTGGCCACGCTTTATCCCAGTTGGAGCGCCTCGCGGGTGCAACCGGCGCAGGCTTTGCGCTATGAGTGAACATCTGCTGCTGTCCGATCTGCCCTCGACCTCGCCGGCGTTTGTGCAACTGCTGGCGCAGCCCGGCTTGCCTGCAACCGCCGCTCTTTGCCGTCAGGCCGTAGTGCTGGAGCAGGAAGCCCCTCGAGAAGATGCCCAAGCCGCCTGGCTGACGCCCGCCGAGCGCTGGCTGCTGCACGCCCTGCGTCTGGAAGGCGCCGAAGCGGAGCAGGCGCCTTGGGCGCGTCTGGCCGCGCTGGCCGATGGCGTGGCCGACGCTTTTCCCGCAGATCAGGCGCTGTGCCTGCTCACCCCTGCACATCTGCGGCTGGGGCGCGACAGCCTGACGCTCACCGATCCTGCCGCGCTCGATCTCACGGTGGATGAAGCTCAGCCGCTCTTCGCCGCCGTCGAGCCCTTGTTTGCCAGCGCGGGATGGACGCTGCGCCAAGTCACGCCGATGCGCTGGTACGCCGCCCACCCAAGCCTTAGCGCAGTGGTGACGGCGGGCGTGGCGCGCTCTCTTGGCCGCAGCGTCGCAGCCTGGATGCCCGGCGGCCCGGCGGCCCGGCCTTGGCGGCAACTGCTCACCGAAGTGCAAATGACCTGGCAGCACCATGCCGTCAACGAAGCGCGCGAACAGCGCGGCCTGCCCGACATCAATACCCTCTGGATACACGGCTGCGGCCCCCTGGCGGCCGATTGGCGCAGCCCGGTGCGCCTTGCCGAACAGGCCCACGACGGCGATGCGGTGAGCGATCCGGCCCTCGCCGCCGCGCTGCGCGGCCTTGCTTTGCGCCTGCGCAACGGGCCGCTCGACATCCTGCGTCTGTTCGACGCCCGCGCGCTGCTGGCCGATGACCCCGCCGCCGGTCTGCGTCAGCTCGATGCCAGCCTTTCCGCCGCCATTGCGCAGGCGGTGCAGCAGACGGGCGGCGTGCGTCTCACCCTCGCGGGCGAGCTGCGCTGGCGCACCCTGCAGATCCGCCGTCCGCAAGACTGGAAATTCTGGCAACGGGCCGACTTTCCCGCGCAGTTTCACGGTTTGTAGCCAAACAAGTTGTCACGTTTTGTCATTCTTATCGCATATAAAAACAACTTTGCAGGCGATGAGGGTGAGAGATGGGTTACGAACGCTGGTGGGCCGCATTTAGCCTGTTTCTGGGATTGATGCCAAGCGCTCCCATGCGCGATGGCGGCGGCGCTGCGCTCGTCTGGGCTGCGGTGATGCGGGCTCTGCACGCCAAAAACGCCAAGCCGCCAACAGACGCCGCCGAGCGATCTGCCGCGCGTTTGGCTGACCGCCGCTTCCACGGCCGATGCGCGCAGGCAAGTTGATGGTCGCCCTCTGGGCCGTGGCGCGCGCTTGCCCTGGTTTCCGCAGCCCGGTCGGCACCAGATCGCCCTGGTCGATGCGCGCGGCTCCGGGCTTCGCACCCGGCGCTGAACGGGGGCTGAGCAATCAGCCCCCTGCCGCAAGCTCAGAACAGTACGGCTGCCTTCTGTAGGGCGATATAGACGCCGATAAAGAAGGGAATACCGACCGCAGCCCAGGCCAGCACGCCAACCATGCCGAAGCTGCCGCGTGCCGCGTGCTCGGCGTCACCGGCGATGCGGTCTTCGTGCTTGAGGGCGCGTTCGCGGGCGAGTTCTTCCGGCGTCATGCGGTACTTGGCCGCCACAGGGCGCACCAGCAGGTTGAGGATGAAGCCCACCAGCAGCAGTCCGGCCAGGATGTAGAGCGTGCGGTCATAGACCAGGTTCTTCGCCACACCGGCGTCGATCTGGGTCTGGCGGATGGCGGCGATGAGGAAGGGCCCGGCCACACCGGCAACCGACCACGCCGTGAGCAGACGGCCGTGAATCGCGCCCACCATCTGCGTGCCGAACAAGTCGGCCAGATAGGCCGGCACAGTGGCAAAGCCGCCGCCGTACATGGTCATGATGACGCAGACCACCAGAATGAACAGACCTGCCGCACCGCTATGGCCCAGCGCGGGGAGGCTGGCGTAAAGCGCCACGCCCAGCGCAAAGAACACCGCATAAGTCGCCTTGCGGCCGATGTAATCAGACAGCGCGGCCCAGAACAGACGTCCACCGCTGTTGAACAGGCTGATCAAACCGACCAGGCCACCGGCTGCCGCGACCAGCGCGGCCTTCTGCGCCGCATCGAGTGCTGCGCCGCTGTCGAGGCCGATGAGACGGCCGCCGAACACGTCCTGCAGCATGGGGCTGGCCATGGCGATCACGCCGATGCCCGCCGTCACGTTCAGGCACAGAATCCACCAGACCAGCCAGAACTGCGGCGTTTTCATCGCCTTGTTCAGATGCACTTCATGGTCGGTGATCATGGCATTGCCGCCCTTGGCCTTGGGCGTCCATCCCCGCGGCTTCCAGCCAGTGGGCGGCACCCGGAAGCCGAACGCCCCCGCCGACATCACCACGAAATAGAGCAAGCCCATGATGATCAGAGTCTGAGCGACGCCCAGCGTGCCCGAAGCGCTGAAATACTTCATCAGCGCCACAGCCAGCGGTGCACCGATCATCGCGCCGCCGCCAAATCCCATGATGGCAAAGCCGGTGGCCAGACCGCGACGATCCGGGAACCATTTGATGAGGGTCGAGACGGGCGTGATATAGCCCAGCCCCAGACCAATGCCTCCCAGCACGCCGGCCCCGAGGATCACCAGCCAGAGCTGATGGATGTAAACGCCGATGCCGCCGAGCACCAGGCCGCCGCCCCAGCACAGCGCGGCGATGAAACCGGCCTTGCGTGGGCCCGCATGTTCCAGCCAGGCGCCCCAGATGGCGGCCGAAATACCCAGAAAGGCGATGAATACTTCAAAGATGTGCGTCACCGACGGCACCGTCCAGTTGCAAGTCGTGGTGGTGAGATGGCCCCAGAAACCCATCGAGCCGCATACGGCAGGATCGGTGCCTTCAAGCAGCTTGCTCATCGGCAGCCAGAACACGGAGAAGCCGTAGGCCATGCCGATACACAGGTGAATCGCAAGCGCGGCGGTAGGCACCAGCCAGCGGTTGAAATTGGGACCTGCAACCGTGCTTTCGCGGTCGAGCAGGCCCGGTTTAGAGAGGGGGGTGCTAAGAGAAGATGCCATTCATGACTCCAAGTTTGTCGTTGTTCCCCGGGATGCGGCGGCAGGAACTTTTGCCGCTGCAGGCCGCTTTATAGTCAAATTTCGTGACTTTGTTGGCAAAGTTTGTCTGACATGTTGCGTTTTGTGCATATGAAAAAAGCCGACAGGCGTCGGCTTTTGGTGGAGGTCTGCCCTCACAGGCAGACTACCCTGAAATTACTGATTGAACGCCGCGATCGTGGCCTGGTCGAGCACGCCCGATTCAGGCAGGCCGCGCGAATTCTGGAAGCGCTTGAGCTCAGCGCGGGTTCGCGGTCCCATGACGCCGTCGGGCGTACCGACCGGAAAGCCCTGCGCGTTGAGCTTTTCCTGCGCCTGTTTGAGCGTCATGGTGGCGGGGGCGGTCTGCGCTGCGGCCACAGGCTGTGCGGCCGGGGTCGATCCGCCCTGCACGCCGAGCTGGCCGCCGGTGCCCAGGCCGCCTTTGACTTCCTGCGCTTTGTAGTTCTCGACAGCCTTGACGACACCGTTATACGAATCCATGAACGCCGCCACAATGACTTTGCCCTGCGCCGTGTTGGCATAACCGCCGCCGATGCCGCCCGCTGCGCCGCCAAACAAGCCACCAATGGCGCCGAAATCCCAATTTTTCGCACTACCCTCGGCAGCAGCAAGCTGCACGCCTGAACGGTTGTCCACCAGCGTGAGCAGGGTGCTGGCTTCCTTGGCGCTGACGCTGCCACCCACAATGGCCCCAACCGGGCCGAGCAGACCGCCCACTAAGCCGCCAATGCCGCCAGCGTTATTGTTCGAGAAGGTGATGGTCGGGCTCAGGGTGTAGTCCGCCGAAACCATTTGCCCCTTACCGAAGTTCGAGTTCTGCCGCAGCTCGCCCGATTGGGCCAGCGCGCGCTCTTGCATCATGTTGTTCATGGCGCGGCCACGATCGACCACCACAAAGCAGTTCGACTGCTGGATCATGAGCTTGAGCACCGGCGTGGTCGGGCCGAGCTGGTATTGGCTGGTGAGAATGCCGTACCAAGGTGTATTGGTGTCTTCCACCACGGCAATGGTGCCCAGCGGCGCATTGCAGCGAGCGAGTTTGCTGTTCGCGTTCTGGCTGTTGGCGCCGCCAGCCGATCCTGTGGCTTCGGTTTTTGCAGCTTTTGATCCCATGTCCATGCTGGAACATGCGGCAAGGGAAAGGACCGCAGCTAGGGCTGTTAGGCGCTTGAATGGATGCATCATTGATCTGGACTCCAAGTTGTTATCGATGAAAAAGCGGGCCTGCCCGACTATCAGACGGCGCAGCCGCCAGATACTAGAAGTTTTTTATGGTGTTTTTCGGTCATAAACGCTTTCTGAGTGCGCAATCTTGACGAATTGTGGCTTTTTAAGCATTTTGCTAGGCCGATATGCAAGGTTTGAGCCTGAAGCGACGCTATCGCATGAACGATGCGCATCAGGTTTCGGTGTCGCGCGCACAATAGAGGTTTAGCCGTCTTCAAGGCCCACAATCCATGACTTCACAACAAATCTCCCCCTTTGCCGAACTCGGCTTGCCCGAACCGTTGCTGCAAGCCCTGCGCGATGTGGGATATGAAACCCCGTCGCCCATTCAGGCGGCCACCATTCCGCCGCTGCTGGCTGGGCGCGATGTGCTCGGCCAGGCGCAGACCGGCACGGGCAAGACGGCGGCGTTTGCGCTGCCCATCCTGGCCAAGATCGATTGCAATGCACGCCACACCCAGGCGTTGGTGCTGGCGCCTACGCGCGAACTGGCCATCCAGGTGGCCGAAGCCTTTGCGCGCTATGCCGCGCATCTGCCGGGTTTCAACGTGCTGCCGATCTATGGCGGGCAAAGCTACGTGCCGCAGCTCGCCTCGCTCAAGCGGGGCGCGCATGTGGTGGTGGGCACGCCAGGGCGCATCATCGATCACCTGGAGCGCGGCACGCTCAAGCTCGACCAGCTCGCGCACATGGTGCTCGACGAGGCCGACGAAATGCTGCGCATGGGCTTCATCGACGATGTCGAGTCCATCCTGAAAAAGACCCCGCCGCAGCGTCAGGTGGCGCTGTTTTCGGCCACCATGCCCTCGGCCATCCGCCGAATTGCACAAACCTATTTACGCGATCCGCAGGAGATCACCATCAAGGCGGCCACGACCACCGCCACGCACATTCAGCAGCGCTACTGGATGGTCAGCGGTCTGCACAAGCTCGACGCGCTCACCCGCATTCTGGAGGTCGAGCCGTTCGAAGGCATGATCATCTTCGCCCGCACCAAGCAGGCCACCGAGGAATTGGCCGAGAAGCTGGCAGCGCGTGGATTCACCGCAGCGGCGCTCAATGGCGACGTGCCGCAGGCGCTGCGCGAGCGCATGGTGCAGCGGCTCAAGGACGGGCAGCTCGACATCCTTGTCGCCACTGACGTGGCGGCGCGCGGGCTGGATGTGGAGCGCATCAGCCATGTGGTGAACTACGACATTCCGACGGATACCGAAAGCTATGTACACCGCATCGGCCGCACCGGTCGTGCGGGGCGCAGCGGCGACGCCATTCTGTTCGTTACCCCGCGCGAGCGGCATTTGCTGCGCGCCATCGAGCGGGCCACGCGCCAGCCCATCACGCAGATGCAGTTGCCCAGCACCGAAGCGGTGAATGACAGCCGCATCAGCCGCTTCATGGAGCGCATCACCGAGGCACGCGAGCAGGAAGGGCTGGAAGATTACCAGCGCCTGGTCGAGCGCTACGAGCAAGAGTTCGACATTCCGGCCATCGAGATTGCCGCCGCGCTGGCGCGTATGGTGCAAGGCAACAAGCCGCTGCTCATGCGCCCGGGCAGTGAACCGTCCTACAACGCTGATACCCGCGAGGAGAGCCGCGCGCCACGCCGCGAGCGCGAACCGCGCGCGCCACGCCCCACGCGGGCCACACGCGAGGAGGCCCCTGCGGCGCGTGCGCCGCGTGAGCGCGCCAAGCCCCGCGATCTCGACGATTTCACCCAAACCCTGATGCAGGCGCGTGAAGCGGCCGATGCGGCGCCCCATTCGGCGCCGCGCGAGGTCGCGTCGGCCGAACATCCGCCGCACAGCGAGCGCGCCGCGCGAGGCCCGCATACCGCCAGCGATGTGCGCTTCGAGACCTACCGGGTGGAAGTCGGACGCGATCATGGCGTGGAAGTGCGCAATCTGGTCGGCGCCATCGCCAACGAGGCCGGGCTTGAAAACAAGCACATCGGCAATATCGCCATTCGCGGCGACCACAGCTTTGTCGAGCTGCCCGAAGGCATGCCCAAGGATGTGTTCCGCACCCTGCAAAAAACCTGGGTGAGCGGGCGTCAACTGCAGCTCACCAAAGCCGAGCCGGTGCGCGATACCGCCCGGGAACGTCCGGCGGCCCGAGCGCCCGCACGACGTTTCGATTCGGGCGACACGTCGCCCGCGCCCAAGCGCCGCGCCGCGCCGATGCCCGGTGGCAAGTCGTTCAAGCGCAAGCCTTGACGCGGCGGGACGAAGCAGGGGTCTGAAAGCGCGGCGTCGGCAAAACGGATGCTCAACCGACTCTGGCTCGGCTTTTTTCTGGTGGCCGCCGTTGCGGCTCTGACGCGCTGGGCACTGGGCGATGCGGCGGTGTTCGCCGCGATCACCGACAGCCTGTTCGCCATGGCCAAGCTCTCGGTCGAGGTGATGGTGCTGTTGTTCGGCACCCTCACCTTGTGGCTGGGGCTGCTGCGCATCGCCGAGCGCGCGGGGCTGGTTGAGGTGCTGGCGCGGGCGCTGGGCCCGCTGTTCCGGCGGCTGATGCCGGAAGTGCCGCAAGGCCATCCGGCCATCGGCCTGATCACCTTGAACTTCGCCGCCAATGTGCTGGGGTTGGACAACGCCGCCACGCCCATCGGCCTGCGCGCCATGCGCGAATTGCAAACGCTCAACCCCAGTCCGGACACGGCGAGCAATGCGCAGATCCTGTTCCTGGTGCTCAATGCGTCGTCGCTGACGCTGCTGCCGGTGAGCATTTTCATGTACCGCGCGCAGCAGGGCGCGCCCGACCCGACGCTGGTGTTTCTGCCCATTCTCATCGCCACCAGCGCGTCCACGCTGACGGGGCTGCTCAGCGTGGCGTGGATGCAGCGGCTCAAACTCTGGGACCCGGTGGCGCTGGCCTATCTGGGCGGCGGCGCGCTGCTGCTGGGCGCGCTGCTCGCGGGGCTGACGACGCTCAGCGCGGCGGCGCTGGCCAGCGTTTCGGCGCTGGTTGGCAACCTGGTGTTATTCGGCGTCATCCTCGCCTTCCTGTTGGCGGGCGCGTTCAAACGGGTGCCGGTGTACGAGGCCTTCATCGAAGGCGCCAAGGACGGCTTTGGCGTGGCGCGCGACCTGCTGCCCTATCTGGTGGCCATGCTGTGCGCGGTGGGGGTGTTGCGCGCCTCGGGCGCGCTGGGCTATGCGCTGGAGGGCATCCGCTGGGTGGTGCACGCGCTGGGCATGAACACCGACTTCGTCGCGGCGCTGCCCACGGCGCTGGTCAAGCCGTTTTCCGGCAGCGCCGCGCGCGCCATGCTGATCGAGACCATGCAGCATTACGGCGTGGACAGCTACCCGGCGCTGCTGGCCGCGACCATGCAGGGCAGCACCGAGACGACGTTCTACGTGGTGGCGGTGTACTTCGGTGCGGTGGGCATCAAACGCGTGCGCCACACCGTGGGTTGCGCGTTGGCGGCCGATCTGGCCGGAGTAGTGGCATCGATCGCGGTATGCGCGTGGTTCTTCGCGCCGCATTGAGCGCTTGTAGCGCTACCGTCCGAGTTGGCGCAGCAGGTTGATGGCCTTGGGCTCGCCATGTTTGGCGACCAGTGCAGCCTTGATTTCCGGGAGCAAAGCGAGCAACTGGTCGGGCGTCTGGCATTGCTCGATTCTGAGTTGCAGTCCGTAGGCCTTGATCATGCCCAGATGGCTGCTCACCAGGCCGTTGATCTGCTCGTAAAGACTGGAAAAGTCGGCAGTGGTGTTGACCTTTGCGGACTGCACGTCGACGGGCTCCAGCGCCAGTTCGGAGGGCAGTTCATCGTCATCGTGCAGAAATGAGTCAGCCTCCTCCTCAACTGTGGGTGCTGCGATCAGTTCGAGGGCGAGCAGTTGCTCCAGCGCGTCTTCGGGAGCGGAGATGGCCTGCATCAACTCCCGCAGGGTTTGCAGGTTGCGTTTGCCGTCCACCAGAAGCAGCACATTGCGCAACACACGCGATTGCAGAACCGCCCGCTTGGCGATCTCGTCCTGGCCCTTTTCGGTTTTGAATAACACGCTGTCTTGGCGCATGGCGGCGTCCTTCAGGCGAATACGAAACTACGCGGACTATATAGGGCTTGGCGTCGATTCGGTCGCCTGCGGGCAGGCAGACTCAGTGCAGCAGATCGAACAAGGTGCGCGCTACCACTTTGGTCGCGCGGCGCAGGTCTTCGAGCACGATGTGTTCGTCGGCCCGCTTGGCATTGCTCTCGCGCACGGTGCGCGGGCCCGCGCCGTAGATCACGGCGGGAATGCCGTGTTCGGCGTAAAGCCGCACATCGGTGTAGAGCGGGGTGCCGATGACCGGGACGGGTTCGCCGAACAGGGTTTGCGCATGGCGCTGCAGTGGCGTGGCCAGGCGCTCGAATCCGGGAATGGGTTTGAGCGCACGCGCCAGCAGCATGCGGCGAATGTCCACGGTGATGCCGGGAACGGTGGTGGCGGCCTGTTCGATCACACGGCGCAACTCGGCTTCGACCGTGGCCGGGTCTTCTTCGGGAATCATGCGGCGGTCGAGTTTGAGCACCACCTTGCCCGGCACCACGTTGGTGTTGGTGCCTCCTTCGATCAGCCCGACGTTGAGATACGGGTGGTCGATGCCTTGCACCTGCGAATGCATCTTGCGGTAGATCGTGTTCTGGGCATAGAGGGCATTGAGAATGGCCACGGCGCCCTGCAGTGCGTCCACGCCGGTGTGCGGAATGGCGGCGTGCGCCATGACGCCGTGCACCGTCACTTCGAGTTGCAGGCAGCCGTTGTGGGCGTTAACCACCTGATAGCTGAAACCGGCGGCGATTTCCAGGTCGGGCTTGGTGAGACCATGCTCCAGCAGCCAGCCGGGGCCGAGGGTGCCGCCGAATTCTTCGTCGTAAGTGAAGTGCAGTTCGACGCCACCCTTGAGCGGCACGCCCAGCGCTTCAAGGGCGCGCACGGCAAAGGTGTAGGTGGTGAAGTCGCATTTGCTTACGGCGGCGGCGCGGCCGTAGAGCTTGCCGTCTTCGATCTCGCCGCCGTAGGGGGGGTGCGTCCAGCCTTCGCCCGGTGGCACCACGTCGCCGTGGGCATTGAGTGCGATGACCGGGCCGCCCGCGCCATAGTTGCGCCGCACGATGAGGTTGGTGATGGACTCCAGGCCCTGCTCTTTGCAGGCTTCGGCGGGAATGGTGATTTTTTCGGCCGTCAGGCCGAAGTCGGCCAGCAGCTCGGCGGTGCGTTCGGCATGCGGGGCGTTGTTGCCCGGTGGGGTGTCGGTGGGCACGCGCACCAGTTCCTGCAGCATGCGGGTCTGTTCGTCGAAGTGGGTATCGACCCATCGGTCGAGGGCGGCGTAGGTAGGTGAGTCGCGAGTGGTGTCGGTCATGATGCGGCGAGGGTGTCGAGGAGATGTTGGAAGGCGGCGCAGGCGAGGTCGAGATCGTCGGCCGTGCTGGATTCGAGCGGGTTGTGGCTAATGCCGGCGTTTTCGCCGCGCACGAACAGCATGGCCTGCGGCATGACGGTGTGCAGCATCATGGCGTCGTGTCCGGCGCCGCTGGGCAGGTGATGCAGCGGTAGGCCGAGTGCGGTGACTGCGCGTTCCCAGCGTTGTTGCAGTGCCGGGTCGCTGGTGGCGGCCTGCTCGCGCATGGTTTGTTCGAGGGTGAAGCGCAGCTTGCGGCGGGCGCAAATGGCGGCCAGCTCGGTACGGGTGTCGGCCAGTACGGCGTCGCGCTGGGCATTGTTGGGCGCGCGGATGTCGAGGCTGAAACGGCAGCGGCCGGGCACCACATTGATCGACCCGCCGGGCACTTCAAGCAGCCCGACGGTGCCGACGCTATCGCCATCGGCGGCGGCGCGGCGCTCAAGAAACAGCGCCAGTTCGGCGGCGGCGCAGGCGGCATCGCGGCGCGCGTTCATCGGCGTGGTGCCAGCGTGGCTGGCCATGCCGATGATCTCGCCGACGCAGCGCACGCTGGCGTTGATCGAGGTGACGATGCCCAGCGGCAGGTCGAGCGCATTGAGCACCGGGCCCTGTTCGATGTGCACTTCGACGAAGCCGAGGTAACGCGCCGGGTCGCGGCGCAGCGCTGCAATGACGGGCAAGTCTGCGGGTAGCCCGGCGTGTCGCATGGCGTCGCGCATGGAGATGCCGTCGCGGTCTTGCTGGTCGAGCCAGGCCGGATTGAACGCGCCGGTGAGCGCGCCCGATCCGAGGAAGGTGGCCTTGTAGCGCTGTCCTTCCTCTTCGGCGAAGGCCACGACTTCGAGGCCGAAGGGCAGGCGCCGACCCGCGCGGTGCATGGCGCGCACGCAGGCCATGGGAATGAAGTGGCCGATGCGGCCGTCGTACTTGCCGGCGTTGCGCACGGTATCGTAGTGGCTGCCGGTGAGTAGGCGCGGGGCTGCGGGGTCGCTGCCTTGGTAGACGCCGACCACATTGCCGACGGCGTCGATGTTCACGGTGTCGAAGCCGCATTCGCGCATGGTGGCGGCAATCTCGGCGGCCGCGGCGCGGTGTGCGTCGGTGAGGTAGGTGGTGGTGAGTTCGCCGCGTTCTTTCCACGCCGGTTCGCTGTGCGTGGCGAGGTGTTCACACCAGTCCCACACGCGGTTGCCTTGTTCCGGCACGAAGCCGAATTTGTCGTTCAGCCGCAGTTCGGCAATGCGGTGGATCTGGCGCAGGGCTTCGGCAAACTCGAAGTCCGGCGGGTTGTCGGTGCGGCGCTCCAGCGTGGCGATGATCTGAGCCCGGCTCAGCCCGGCGCCGCGCGGACCGCGCACTGCGAGGATGAAGGGCCAGCCAAAGCGCGCGGTGTATTCGGCGTTGAGCGCGGTAATGCGGGCGAACTCACCGGGAGTGCAATGCGACAGCCCGGCGCGCGATTGTTCATCCGTGGACTCGGCTGTGAGCTGGCCCGCCACGGCCGCCTTGCCCGCCAGCTCGGGGTGAGCGCGAATCAGCCCGAGCTGTTCATCGCGGCTGGCCTGGCGCACCGTCTGCACCAGCGCCGCCTTGAGGGCGGCCAGGGTGGCAAAAGGGCGGGCCGCCCAGGTGCGCGCGGCAATCCAGCGCGAGTGTTCATAGACGCCGTCGAGCAGGTCGGTGAAAGCCGGCGCCGACGCGGCGTTGAGTTCAGCCAGAGTGGGCATGATCACTCCCAGATAAAAGCGGTGGCCGCATCGAAGGGATGCTCGGCGCGCCAGTGGTGTGCGATGTCGATGCGGCGCGCGATCCACACCCGGTCGTGGCGTTGCACATGGTCGAGAAAGCGCTGCAGCGCGCGGATGCGGCCAGGCCTGCCCAGCAGGCGCGCGTGCATGCCGATGCTGAGCATCTTCGGCTGATCTTCACCTTCGGCGTAGAGCGCGTCGAAACTGTCGCGCAGGTAGATGTAGAAGTCTTCGGCCTGCGCAAAACCCTGGGGCAGAGCGAAGCGCATGTCGTTGCTGTCCAGGGTGTAGGGCACGACCAGATGGGGCGCAAGGCTGCCGTCGGTCTTGCGCACCTGCAGCCAGAAGGGCAGGTCGTCGCCGTAATAGTCGCTGTCGTAGGCGAAGCCGCCGAAGTCGGCCACCAGGCGGCGGGTGGTGGGGCTGTCGCGGCCGGTGTACCAGCCCAGAGGACGCACGCCGCAGACGGCTTCAATCGCCTCCATGCCCAGCCGCATGTGCTCGCGCTCGGTGGCTTCGTCGAGGTTTTGATAGTGAATCCAGCGCCAGCCGTGACAGGCGATTTCATGACCCAGTTCCACGCAGGTGCGGGCCAGATCGGGTGTGCGTTGCAAGGCCATGCCCACGCCGAAGACCGTGAGCGGCAAGCCGCGGCGCTCGAACTCGCGCAGGATGCGCCACACGCCGGCGCGCGAGCCGTATTCATAAATGCTCTCCATGGTGAGGTGCCGCGCCGGGTAGGCGGCGGGATTGAACAGTTCGGAGAGGAACTGCTCGCTGCCCGCGTCGCCATGCAGCACGCAGTTCTCGCCGCCTTCTTCGATGTTGAGCACGAACTGCAGCGCCACGCGGGCCTTGCCCGGCCAGTTGGCCTGGGGCGGGTTGCGGCCGTAGCCGACGAGGTCGCGGGGATAGGGATGGGTCGACATAGTTAACTCTCAGGCCGCGTAGCTGCCCAACGCCTGCGCGAGATCGGCGCTGCTGGTTCTCGGGTGATAGAGCAGACTGTTTTCGGTGGCCAGAAGATGGGCCTCCATCAAAGCCTTGGCCTTGGCAACGTCGCGTGCTTCCAGGGCTTTGAGGATGTCGACGTGTTCGTCTGACGAATGCTGCGCCGCGCGCGACGACTGATACATCAGCGTAATGAGGGCGCAGCGCGAGATCAGCTCCGACAGAATCTGCGCCAGCACATGGTTGCCGATGCGCTCGGCCATCAGCACATGAAAATCGCCCAAGAGCCGCGTACGACCCGTCACATCCACCCGGCTGACCACGGCCTGCTCCTGCTTGAGGTGGGCACGCAGGGCGCGGAAATCGCTCGCCACGGCCTTTTCGCAAAACTCCTCGACCAGATGCTGTTCGAGCATTCGTCGCACCGCGAACACCTGCTGCGCTTCCTCGACTGAAGGTTGCGAGACAAAGGCGCCCCGGGCGGGCTCCAGCGTGACCAAATGATCGCGCGCGAGCTGGAACAAGGCTTGCCGCACGATGGTGCGCGACACCCCGTAGATCGCCGCAATCTTTTGCTCGGTGAGCTTGGCGCCGGGCGCCAGACGGTGTTCGATGATGGCTGCGGTGATGGCTGCGACGATGGTCTGCGTCGAGTCAGGCAGCGGGCTTTCGGCAGCGGCCACCGCACTCACGATCGTTCCAGCTGGGGTTTGTTGGGCCTTGGAGGTTTTTTTGCGGCTTGCTGTCATGGTTTCACTCCTTGCGATGTTTTCCGGGACGGTGTTTGCTGTCTCCAGGGCGTGTTCACTTGCAGCGTCTGCATTGTTGTGATTCCGTTTGACATGCAATAGCATACAACTTAAATTGCGATTGTATGCAAAAAATGTAGACCGAAATCAACGAATGGATCGATGACCACAATGGGCGCCTTGACCACACACATTCTCGACACCGCGCACGGACGGCCAGCCGCTGCCGTGCAGATCGATCTGTACGCCGAGCAAGGCGCAGAGTGGGTGCTGTTGCGTTCCGTGCAGACCAATGCCGATGGTCGTTGCGATGCGCCGCTGCTGCACGGCGCCGATCTGCAGCCCGGAAGATACCGGCTGGTGTTCCAGATCGGCGCCTATTTCAGGGCGCTCGGGCTGGCCTTGCCGCAGCCGCCTTTTCTCGATCAGATTCCCCTGGAGTTCGGCGTGGCCGATGCGCAGCAGCACTATCACGTGCCCTTGCTGGTGTCGCCCTGGAGTTATTCGACTTACCGTGGCAGTTAGACATCACGGACGACTGTTTGCTGTTTTATTTCCACAATCATCAAGGGACAAGAAATGAATAAACAACTCGCCATCATGACCATCGCTTTGGGCTTGGGTCTGAGTGCTGTGGCCCACGCCCAATCCAGCGTCCAACTCTACGGAACCGTTGATCTAGGTATTGAGCACTTCAACAACGGTGCTGGAAGCGTCAACAAGTTAGGCAACGGCATCCTCAACCCCAGCGTCATCGGGCTCAAAGGCCAGGAAGATTTGGGTGGCGGTACTTCGGTGTTTTTTCAGACCGAGACTTCGTTCTGTGCCAATGGCGTCGCCCCGGGGGCCACCAGTGCCAGCGCGCAATTCTGCGGCCCGGGTTTCATGGGCCGCACCAGTATCGTCGGATTGAAAGGTGACTATGGCACGTTCCAGATGGGGCGCATGTTTACTCTCAGCAATGGCGACTTCTACGTCATCGATCCCTTGCACAGCGACAGTCTGAGTCCGTTCGGCAATACCAATGTCGCCACTATCGGCGAGCCCGTCTGGTACAGCCAGGCAATTGCCTATTACTCGCCCAGCATCAACGGCTTCAATGCCGCGGCCATGTACCAGTTTGGCGATGGCATCGGCCTCAACAAAACGACTGGCGCCTACAACCTGCATTTGGGCTATGCGCAGGGGCCATTGTTTATCGGCCTGGATTACGAGAATCAGAAAGGCCCGAATGATGTCACAGCACTCAAGCACACCATGCTGGCTGCAGCCTATGACTTCAAGGTGGTTCGTATTGGCGCTTATGTGGCACGCAACAGGCCTGACCCTAGCAGCGGCAATCCCAGCTTGAACGCCTACGCTGTGACGGCAAGTGTGCCTTACGGCGCGGCGACCTTCATTGGCGAATTCGCCTTGCAGAGCGACAAGACCGTAGCG
>NZ_MEGQ01000024.1:0-79090 GCF_001725585.1 Thiomonas sp. SCN 64-16
GGCGGCGATCGCGATTCCGGCGTATCAGGATTACACGATTCGGGCGCAGGTGAGCGAAGGTTTGTCGCTGATGGATGGCGCAAAGACTGCCGTGGCTGAATATTACACAAACACAGGCAATCTTCCAGCAAATAATGCTGCTGCCGGTTTGGCGACTGACACCTCAATCAGCGGAAAATATGTTACGCAGGTGGATGTCTCACAAACCGCTGGCAAGACCATCAGCGCCACCTTTGGCGGCCCTTCTGCTAATACTGCTATCGGCACCAGTGCGGTACTTTCACTTTCAGCCGTGACGACAGGCGGTGGCGCCATTAGCTGGGTCTGCAAATCTAACGGCACTATTCCTCAAAAATATCTCCCGAGCACTTGCAAGTCGTAAAGAAGAATTAACGGGGTCAGGTCTAGCTTCATACCACCTTGCCCTTTCTTCACCCCGAAACCCGCCGCGAGGCGGGTTTTTTCATGGCGACGCAAATGCCTTGACGCATCAGTGAGAGTTTCCGGGGTCGGGTTTCGCTCCCTATCTTTTGCCAGTTGCCAGTCTTGATGGATTCCACAACAATCAACCAGATCAGACCAGTCTGCGGGAGTACTGTCATGGATGTTGGGGCCTTCGAGGCAAAGACGCATTTGCCCGCCTTGCTCAAGCGAGTGGCGGCGGGGGAGCGCATCACCATCACTCGGCATGGGCAGCCAGTGGCGCAGCTCGCTCCGGTGCACACGGCCACGCCCGACCCGCTGGCTGCCATCGAGGAACTTCGTAGTTTTTCCCGCGGGTGCACCACCGGCGAAGGCTCGGTTCGCGCGCTCATCGAGGACGGCAGACGGTGAGCCGGTTCGTTCTGGATGCTTCGGTCACGCTGGCCTGGTTTTTTGAGGACGAGGCCAGCGCCTATGCGTCCGCAGCGCTGGAGAGCTTGCGCCATCATGCCGCCTGCGTTCCGTTGCTCTGGACGCTGGAAATTGCCAACGTGCTGCGGGTTGCAGAACGGCGTGGTCTCTGCAATGAGGCGCGTAGCCATCGCTTTCTGGCGCTGCTGGCCGCTTTGCCCATTCAGCCCTTGCCTCAGCCCGCAGATAGCGCGCCTGGGGAGTTGCTGGCCTTGTCCCGGCAATATGAATTGAGCGCCTACGACGCCAGCACCCTCGCCCTGGCCTTGCACGAGGGCTTGCCATTGGCCACACAAGATGCCGCGTTGCGGCGCGCAGCCGAGGCCAGCGGCGTGGGCGTCTGGGCAGGCGCAGCCCCATGAAATCTGCCAAGCTGCGGGCCGCCCCGTTCGTGCTGCTCGGCATTCTCGCCCTCGGCCTGCTGGTGTACTGGCCGGGCCTGTCGGGCGGGTATGTGTTCGACGACTTCGGCAATCTGGTGGACAACGCGGCGTTTGCGCAAAGCGCGCTGCAGTCCCACTTCTGGCACGCGATCTGGAGCGCGCACGCGGGGCCGCTGGATCGGCCGCTGTCGATGTTCAGCTTTGCCGCGCAAATGGTGTTCACCGGCATGAACCCCTGGCCGCTGAAACTGGCCAATGTGCTGCTGCACCTGTTCAACGGCTGGCTGATCTGGCTGCTGTCGGTGCGGGTGCTGGGCTGGCAGGAAGGGCGGGCGCCGCGCCCTTGGCTGGTGGGCGCGCCCACGCTGGCGCTGCTGGCCACTGCCGCCTGGGTGCTGGCGCCGATTCAGCTCACGGCGGTGTTGTATGTGATTCAGCGCGAGGAGGCGCTGGCCTCGGCGTTTGTGCTGCTGGGGCTGCTGGGGTATTGGCACGGGCGCATGCGGCTGATCGCAGGCAGACGCGGGGCGATGGCGTGGATCTGGGGCAGCCTGGCCATCGGCACGGCGGTGGCCGCGCTGGCGAAGGAAACCGGGGTAATGCTGCCGGCCTACGCCTTCGTGCTGGAATGGGTGGTGCTGCGGGGGGCGCTTGCGGCGCAATACCTCCCCTCCCCGGCCCTCCCCACGAGTGGAGAGGGGGCAAAAACCCCTCCTCCTCCACGCAGTGGGGGAGGAGGGGAGGGGGCCAGCACACTGCCGCGCGGTCTCAACCCGCTGATTCCGGTGTTCGTGGTGCTGCTGCTGATTCCCGGCGTACTCGGTCTGGCTTGGTTGCTGCCTAGCGCGCTGAATGGCTCGGCCTACGCCGCGCGCCCGTTCACCTTGAGCGAGCGGTTGCTCACCGAAGGGCGGGTGCTGGTGGACTATCTGCGCTGGATCGTGCTGCCCTCGCCCGATGCGCTTTCGCTCTATCACGACGATATTGCGCTATCCACCGGCTGGCTGTCACCGTGGACGACGGCGGCGAGTTGGGCGTTTTTGGCGGCGCTGCTAGGCGCGGCGCTGTGGCTGCGCAAGCGGCTGCCGCTGTTTGCATTCGGCGTGCTTTGGTGGTTTGCCGGGCAGTCGCTGCTGTCCACCTTCGTGCCGCTGGAACTGGTGTATGAGCACCGCAACTATCTGCCGGACTGGGGCATTTTTCTGGCACTGTTCGCCCTGTTGTTCACTTGGAGCCCAAGCACCGCACAACCCCCTCCCCAACCCTCCCCACAAGTGGAGAGGGGGCAAACACCCCTTCTCCACGCAGAGGGGGAGGCCGGGAGGGGCGGCCTACAGCTCGCGCAGCGCAGTTCTCACCTCCCCCACAGCGTGGGGGAGGCCGGGAGGGGGCACGCGCCGGATGCCGAGCGCCGCGCCACGTTGCGCCTGCTCACCGTGGGCGGTGTGTCAGCCTTAATCGCGCTTTACGGCCTGTTTACCGCGATTCGCGCGCAGACCTGGGGCAATCCGTACCGGCTGGCGTACTTCGAGGCGACCACGCATCCGCAGTCTCCCCGCGCCAGTTACGACCTGGGCCGCATGATGCTCATCACGGCGCAGGGTGTGGGCAGCCCGCAGTTCCAGATGGGCATGCGGCAGATGGAACAGGGCGCGCTGCTGCCCGGCGCCGATCTGCAACCCTTGCAGGCGCTGGTGTTCATGTCGGCGAAGAACGATCTGCCCATTCAGCCGCGCTGGTGGGCCGAGATGCACCACACCATCGCCACCTCGCCGATGAGCGCGGAGGACGTCGGCGCGCTCTACAGCCTGATTCAGTGCAGCATCAACGGCGTGTGCCACTACACCCCGGGCGATGTGCAGCAACTCGGCCAGTTGATCGCCTTCGCGGTGCAGCGCAACCCCAGCCGCGCCGATCTGGTCACCCTGCAAGCCAACTGGGCCGCCAACCTCGCGCACGACAACCCGCTGGCCTACCAGCTCATGCTGCGCGCCGTGGCACTCGACCCCGGCAAGTACGACTACTGGAAAAACCTGTTCGTCATGCAGATGGCCGCGGGGCTTTACGGCGATGCGGGCAACGTGCTGGAACGCATGCGTGAGCTCAATCGCTTTGGCATTCACGACGAGGAGATCAGGCAACTGACGCAGGAGTTGGCGCAGAAGATGAAGACCAGCGGGCCGACTGAAACGGAAAGTCGCTAACCATGCACAACAACGAACCGTCTTCCCGCACCGCCCCGACCTTTCGCCGCATGCTGCCGCTCGCGTCGCTTGCGGCCATGTTGGCGCTGGCCTGGCTGGCCTACTGGCCCGGGCGCACCGGGCCTTTTCTGTTCGACGATTTTTCCAACCTCGCCCCGCTGGGCGACTATGGGCAGATCGATACCTGGTGGAAAGTGGTGGCCTTTCTCACCTCGGGTTTTGCCGGGCCGACGGGACGGCCGCTGTCGCTTGCCACCTTTCTGCTCGATGCCCGCAACTGGCCCGCAGCGCCCGAGGCGTTCAAGCTCACCAACGTGGCGTTTCACCTGCTCAACGGCGTACTGCTCGCGGGTCTGAGTGCGGCGCTGGCGCGGGCGCTGGGTCTGGCGCGGCAGCCCGCCGCCTGGGTGGGCGTGCTGAGCGCAGGGCTGTGGCTGCTCGACCCGTTCTGGGTGAGCACCACGCTGTATGTGGTGCAGCGCATGGCCATGCTCGCCGCCACCTTTGTATTCGCCGGGCTTTGGGGCTACGCGCATGGCCGGTCGTTGCTGGCGCAGGGGCGCAGGCGCGCGGCTTATGTGTGGATGAGCGTCTCGCTGGCACTGGGCACGCTGCTGGCGGTGCTCTCCAAAGAGAACGGCGCGTTGTTGCCGGTATTGGCCTGGGTGCTGGAGGCGCTGGTGTTCGACCGCCAGCACACGGCCGTCGCGCAAGGCGGGCGCACGTTTCTCGTCTGGCGCTGGGTGTTCATCCGCCTGCCCGCGCTGGCGGTGCTGGGCTATCTCGCCACCTTTCTGCCGGGCCTGTGGACGGGCGCGATGGCCGGGCGCGACTTCACCCCGCTGCAGCGCCTGCTCACCGAGAGCCGCATCGTCTGGACGTATCTGGGCGACATCTGGCTGGCGCGCACACATGACGGCGGCTTGTTCCACGACGACATCGTGCTCTCCACCGGGCTGCTGCAGCCGCTGTCCACGCTGTTGGCCGTGCTCGGCATCCTGGCGCTCATCGTCTTTGCCGCGCTGTCGCGCTGGGCGCGCAGCCCCGTAGTGGCTGCGGCCGGTGTCGCCGTGGGCTTCTATCTCGCCGGACAGGTGATGGAAAGCACCTGGCTGCAGCTCGAACTCGCATTCGAACATCGCAACTACCTGCCGGCTGCGCTGATGTTTCTGCCGCTGGCCATCTGGCTAGTGCGCGCCGCGCAAGGCAGGCAGGCGCAAGCCGCGCCACGCAGGCAGTGGCCCATCTGGTTCGCCGTGGCGCTGCTGGCCTTGTTTGCGCTGCAGACCGCGCGCCGGGCCGATGTCTGGGGCAAGCCCTTCCAGCAAGCGCTGGTCTGGGCGCGCGAACACCCGGATTCGCCACGGGCGCAAGGCTATCTGGCCAATTTCTGGAGCCATGTCGGCAACACCCCCGAGGCCGCGCGCCTGCTCGATGCCGCATTGCGCGAGCATCCGCACAGCCTCATTCTGCTGATCAACCGCGCTGGCGTGGCCTGCGCGCAAGGCCAGGCGCCCGAGGGCTTGCGCGCCAGCCTGCTGCAGGCTGCCCGCACCGCCGATCTGGCCGACAACGTGACCCAATACCAGTTCGGCAAATTGCTCGATGGCCTGGGCACCTGCACCGCGCTGGGCGCCCACTTCAGTCAAGACCTGATTGCTGCGGCGCTGGCCAATCCGCAGGCCAGGCAGGCCACGGTGCAGCGCGATTTGCTGCACCGTGAAGCCCTCTCGGCCCTCGCCGCCGGGCATGCGCAAGCGGCCTATGCGCTCGACCTGCAAGCCCTGCGGCTGCCCGGTCTGCCGGTGGGCGCGCGGTTGCGTTTCGCCGTGGAACTCGCCAGCGCCGGGCATCAGCAAAAGGCGCTCGACCTGCTCGACGCAGTGCCGTCGCCGCTGGCGCACATTCAGGGCTGGAGCATGGCCGCCCTGCACCAGCGCTGGCTGCGGCATGTGGGCTTTTATCAGGACAGCGAGGCGCATTTGCGCAAGGTGCTGACCGAAGAAATCGGGGAGAAGAAATGACGACTGATCTGCAGGGAGTCAGGTCTAGCCTTGATGCATTTGCCACAAAGCCGGAGCTGACCCCAAAGACTTCCTTGTCCGTCATTCTCCCCGCCCGCAACGAAGTCGGCGCTGTGGGACAGACGGTCGCTCGCATCCGCGCGCTCTACCCAGAAGCCGAAGTCATCGTGGTGAACGACGGCTCTACCGACGCCACCGCCACTGTGGCCGAGCAGGCGGGCGCGCGGGTCATCAGCAAGCCTTACGGCATGGGCAACGGCGCCGCCATCAAAACCGGCGCGCGCGCCGCGCTTGGCGAGGTGCTGGTGTTCATGGACGCCGACGGCCAGCACGACCCCGCCGACATCCCCCGCCTGCTCGCCAAGCTGGACGAAGGCTACGACATGGCCGTGGGCGCGCGCGGCGACGGCTCGCAGGCCAGCGTGGGCCGCGGCCTGGCCAACGGCCTGTACAACCGCTTGGCAAGCTGGATGACCAACCACCCCGTGCTCGACCTCACCAGCGGCTTTCGCGCCGCGCGGGCCGACAAGTTCCGCGAATTCATTCATTTGCTGCCCAACGGGTTCTCCTACCCCACCACCAGCACCATGGCGTTTTTCCGCAGCGCCTACCCCGTCGCCTATGTGCCCATCGTCGCGGCGCGGCGTATCGGCAAGAGCCACATCCGCCCGCTACGCGACGGCGTGCGCTTTCTGCTCATCATTTTCAAGATCGCCACGCTGTATTCGCCGCTCAAGCTGTTCGCGCCGGTGGCTGCCGGGTTCTTCCTGCTGGGCCTGGGCAACTATGCCTATACCTTCACCATTGGCCATCGCTTCACCAATATGAGCGCGCTGCTCATGAGCGCGGCGGTCATCGTGTTCCTCATCGGGCTGATCTCGGAACAGATCACCAACCTGACGTACAAGCGCGATGGATGAAGGCCTAAGCAAGGAGCCCGTCCAGCCCGCCAGCGTTACCATGCCAAAAACGGTAATACTTTTGGAGAAGCCATGTCCACCACGCTCACCAGCAAAGGCCAGGTCACCATTCCCAAGCACATCCGAGATGCCCTGCATCTCAAACCCGGCAGCGGGGTGGAGTTTTCAGTGGATGCCGCAGGCAGTGTCGTGCTCAAGCCCGCAACCTCGTCGCGCCCTCCCGCCAGACGCGACCGTTTCCAAGCGGTCCGCGGCAGCGCGACGGTCAAGTGGCGCACCGACGAGTTGATGCAACTCCTGCGCGGCGATGCCTGATGCTGCTGATCGACACCAACGTGCTCATCGACGTGTTGGAAGACGACCCGCAATGGGCCGACTGGTCGATCCACCAATTGCGCACGCAGTCGCAAGTCCACCCGCTGGTGATCAACCCCGTCATCTACTCTGAACTGTCTCTGGCCTTCAGCACCTATGAGGCGCTCGACGCCGTGCTGAGCAAACTTGGGCTGGCCATGCACGAAGTGCCCAGACCGGCGCTATTCCTTGCTGGCAAGGCGTTTGCCCGCTACCGCAGCGTCGGTGGCAGTAAAACCGGCGTGCTGCCGGACTTTCTGATCGGAGCGCACGCAGCGGTGCAGTCCTGGCCCCTGCTCACCCGGGATGCGCGGCGTTACCGCAGCTATTTCCCGGGCCTCGAACTGATTACGCCGGAGAAAAACCCATGATGATCCCTGATTGTTCATTAGGACACTGGATGATGGCGCGGCGGGTTGGGGATGGATTTGCATGACCCTATCCACACAGTTGCCCATCGCCACGCAAGACGCGGCGTTGATGCAGGCCGCAATGGCTTCAGGCGTAGGCGTGGCGCGCTGAGCATGAGTCGCAAGGTCGCGCACAACGCCCTGTGGAATGTCGGCGGGCAACTGGTGACGCTGGGCGTGGGGCTGGTGGCGCTGCCCATCCTGCTGCATGCGCTGGGCGCGGCGCGGCTGGGCGTGTTCACCTTGGCGCTGGGGCTGATCGGATTTTCCGGGCTGTTCGATCTGGGCCTCAGCCGCGCGCTCACGCAAACCGTGTCCAGCAGCCTGGGGCTGGGACGCTCGCGCGCGCAGGTGGCCGCACTGGTGTGGCGCGTCATCGGCCTGCTCGCGGGCTTTGGCGTGCTGTGGCTGGTGGCGCTGTGGTGGGCCGCGCCGTTTCTGGTGGAGCGGCTGTTTTCGCTCGGCGGCGAGATGGGGCGCGAGACCCTTTTCGGCTTGCGCGCGCTGGCGCTGTCCATTCCCTTCGCGCTGGCCGCCACCGGAGCGATGGGCACGCTGGAAGGTTTGCAGCAATTCCGCCTGCTGAGCCTGTGGCGCATGCCCATGAGCCTGCTGCAGTTCGGCCTGCCGGTGATCGTGGCGTTGATCCGCCCCGACATCGGCTGGGTGATCGCCGCGCTGGCCGCCACGCGCGTGGTGTGGATGGCGCTGTGGCTCACGCAGTTGCAGCGCCTGCTGCCGCGCGAGCCGGGCATCCACGCCAGCCGCGACGATCTGCGCCACGCTCTGCGCTTTGGCGGCTGGCTGTCGGTGAGCAACCTCATCGGCCCGCTGATGGTCTATGCCGACCGCTTTTATCTCGCCAGCCTGTTTCCGCCCGCGACGGTGGCGTATTACACCGTGCCGTTCGATACCGCGTTTCGCGCCACGTCGCTGCCACAAACCGCGATGAACGCACTGTTCCCGGCGCTGGCGGAAACCCAGACGCGCCCCGAGGCTTCGACCCGGCTTCTGGCTCTCGCCATCCGTGCGGTGGTGGTGCTGGTACTGCCCGCAGTCCTTGTGGTGGCGGTCTTTGCGCATCCCTTGCTGGTGCTCTGGCTCAATGCGAGTTTCGCGGGGCCAGCCGCGCCCGTGCTGCAACTGCTGCTGATCGGCATTTTTCTCAACAGCGCTGCGCATTTGCCCTACGCCCTGCTGCAGGCGCATGGCCGCTCGGACCTGACCGCCAAGCTGCACCTGCTGGAACTGCCGGTGTTCGCCGTGCTGCTGGTTGCTGGAGTGCACTGGTTCGGCATCACCGGCGCGGCGCTGGCGTGGACGCTGCGCGTGGCGTTGGATACCGCGCTGTTGTACGGCACCGCGTGGTGGCTGCAGCAACCCTTGCGTTTGATGCTGGCAAAAGGTGTTGGTCTGCTGTGCCTGGCGTGCGCGGTGTTCCTGCTGGTGGTGTATGTGCTGCAGGGCCCACTGCAACTCGCGCTGACCGCTATCCTCGTTGCAACCTGCGCATTGGCAGCACTGCACATGCTGCGCCTGAATCGGCCCGGCACCCACAAGGAAATCACACCATGAGCGAAGCTCCGCGCCCCTGGCCGCAGGCCGATCTCGAAGCGGTGCCGCAGTGCCCGGTGTGCGGCAGCGCCGAGCGCAGCCTGCTCTACAAGGGGCTGACCGACCGCGTGTTTTGCGTGGCCGATGGCGCTTGGGACATGTATCGCTGCGCGCAGTGCGCCAGCGGCTATCTCGATCCGCGGCCCACGCCAGAAAGCATCGGTCGCGCCTATGCGGGTTACTACACCCACGATGCCGAAGATCATCCCATCGTGCGCCGCAAGGGCCGCATCCGCAGCCTGTTGCACGACCTGATCAACGGTTACCAGAACCACCGCTACGGATTGCAACGCAGCCCGGCCTTGCCGGTTGGGCGCTGGTTGTTGCCGCTGCTGCCTTCGCTGCGCACGGCGGCGGATGCCGAGTGCCGACATCTGCCGCCGCTGCCTGCTGGTGGCGGGCGTCTGCTCGATGTGGGTTGCGGCAATGGCGGCTTTCTGCTGCTGGCAAGGCAGGCCGGATGGGAAGTGGAAGGGCTGGATTTCGATGCGGGCGCGGTGCAGGCCGCCCGCTTACGCGGGCTGGATCGAGGTGCTGGATGGGCGCAGCGCCTGCTACGACGTGATTACCTTATGCCATGTCATCGAGCATGTGCATGACCCGCTTGCCATGATGCGGACATTAAACGGATTATTGAAAGATGGTGGATCACTTTGGCTAGAGACTCCAAACATAGATAGTTTATGTTCGAATGAGTTCAAAGAAAATTGGCGAGGACTGGAGCCGCCACGACATCTGTCAATCTTCAGTAGAACTGGATTAGAAAAAATGTCTGATGCCGCATCATTCGATATCACGCAATATTTTTGGCATGGCGTCTCCGCTTCAAAGATTTACATCTCAAGTCAAACAATTAAGTCGAATAAAAATCGAGCACCTAAATTCAATCCACTAACGGGATTGAATGCGATTTTATTTGATATCATAGAAATGGTTTTGGCAAATAATCGCGAATATATAACGGTTAGAATTAAAAAAGCTGCATAAATACAATTTACTTAATAGTGCTATTTTTTGACCGCATTACTTGTTCAAGAAATGCGTTAGCGCATTTTTGGTCTGGCTCAAGGTGACAACCCTCTGCCCACTCATTCCATGCATTAATAAAGATGGCGCGTGTTCCGCGTTTCTTTTGATTGGATCGCACGATTTCAAAGCGCAACCAATCACCGAACACACTTGGCATATCGTTCTGTACAACTGTCGATATGGATCGCCTTGCGGTGTTGTCCCAACTCGGAAAGATGCAAGTTAACTCGAAATCATCAAGAGATCGTTTCCAAATATTTTCGACCATCATTTTATAATTGATTGATTGGTAAGAGCTTATTTTTAGCCGTAGCATGTTGAATAAACTTGATGGCAGCAATTCTCTAATAAATCCTTTGGCGCGCCCTCTGACAGTCGCTTGCTCAGGAAAATCGTTTTTGTTGGGTTGGAATAGCAAAACTTCATCGTAACCCATGTTAAGAAAATCACTACTGCTTTTTGTGGCGCGGCCATGCTTTACCGCAATCAGATTAATGCGTTCAATGCCGGCACCCTTGGCATATTGCCTTAATTTTTCTGGAAAATTTGCTTCGATCGGAATTTCTTCAGGAGAGTAAACAAGGAATAATGGCCTGTTATTGATACGCAAGTATCTCGGGTGCTTGAACTTATTGACTAAATATCGACAATATTCGTCCATGCTTGCATCAGCATAATCTTGCTTCAGAATGATATCTGCTTCTCTTCCATCCCATGCGCGCGTCCAATTTTCATTCGCCCAGCACAAGCAAATTGGGAAGTCGCGATCTGTTGCGGAAAACTCCAAATCTATGGGCAACCCCAAGACTGCCTTGCCATCAAACCAATAGCTGTAAAAACAGAAGGCATCAAGGCCATACTCAATCGCCATTCGGATTTGCGCTCTACGTGTTTCGTCCAGACGTAGATCATAAAATCCGAGATCCCTCGGAAGATGCGGTTGCTGATGCCCTCTGAACTTAGGTTTAGCTTTAACGACATTGTTCCATTCGGTAAAGCCCGCGCCCCATGCAGCGTCATTTTCGGGAATGGGGTGATATTGAGGCAGATAGAAGGCTATGAGCAAAGTTGAATTACGTTCCGCCATGTTGCATACCCCAATATTAGAATTCCGAAGTTTTCGACTCGATTTTCCCATGACTTTGCATACTTCTGCCACCTACTGCATTTTCAAAGTCTCCGGGAGCTGCAAACTACTCGCAGCCTTGCGTATGGCCGCGCGTGGCCTGCGGGACGGCCTGCGCGGTCGTATGGGACCGTGGCGGAGGTGATGCTGCAGCTTGGTCATGGCAATCGGCCGCAATGGACGCTTGATCTGTCAGGGCAGGCCGTGGCCAAGCCAAACCTGTCTATTCTAGCTACAATGGCTAGAATAGACAGTTCACGCAGGAGTCTTCCATGATCACCGTCACCTCGGTCGAAGCCCAGAACCGCTTTGGGCAGTTGCTGGATACCGTGCAGCGCGAGCCGGTGGTCGTCACCCGGCATGGGCGCGCAGCGGCGTTCATCGTCTCGCCGCAAGACATGCAGGATTTGCAGGCGCTGCAGGCCGCACGGCGCAAACGCAGCACGGCGGTGGCGGAGTTCGAGGCCTCATTGGCCAAGAGCGACGCCCAGCTCACACCCGCCGCGCGGACGTTGACCGATGAAGACGTGCTGCGTCTGGTCAAAGAATCGCGGTGAGCGGCCGACAGCGGGTTGTCATCGATACCAGCACGCTGATCGGCGCCATTTTGCGCCCCGATTCGGTGCCGCGTCAGGCGCTGTTGAATGCGCTGCTCACCTGCGAGCTTGCGGCTTGTGTCGCCACCTTGGATGAGTTGCGCGAGGTTTTGCAGCGTCCCAAATTCGACCGCTATCTGCCTCAGCAAGCGCGGCTTGATTTCTTGGCCTTGGTCTCCAGGCACGCGCAACTTATGGAGGTGGATGCAGCGAGCGAGCAGGCTGCTTCTGGCGCGTGCCGAGACGCGAAAGATGCCAAGTTTCTGGCACTTGCCTTGGCGTGTCACGCGGTGGCCCTGGTCACCAGCGACGCCGATCTGCTCGTCTTACACCCCTGGCACGGCATGCCCATTTTGACGCCCGCCGCGTTTTTGCTTACCGCGGGCGAGTGAGGCGGCATTAGCGAATTTCCGGCGCACCGTGGCGCAGCAGCATGTCGAGCTTGCGCAGACGCAGGACAAAGCCGCTGAAGTAAACGCGCGGCGTCGCATGCCGTGCCGATTGAAGGTTTTTCCGCTGCGCACGCAGTTGCTTCCGCTGCGCCCACAAAGCTCGCCATACACCGGCATAGACCTCACGCCATAGGCGCCCGTCACGACGCAACAGGCTGAGCACGAGGCCTTCCAGGGTGAGCATGAACAAGTGCAGGGGCAACAGCAGCCAAAGCGCAACGCCAGGCGTGCAGATGATCATGGCAAAGGTCTTGTTGCGCTCGCTGAGGCGGCGGCGGCGATAGGTGGTGGCCAGCCCGCTTGCAGAGGCGCGATTGCCGCCGAAGCTGGCACCCTGACGATGACGGTAGCTGCTGGCGGCGGGCACTTGCACCGGATAGCCGACCAGTCTTGCGTGGCAGCACAGGTACAGGTCTTCGCCGATTGACTCGAACCATTCAGGGAAGCCGCCAAGCTCCTGCCACAGCGCACGCGGCAGCCACAAGCAGGCGCCGATCACCATGGCCACGTCGCGCCGCTGCGGGTCGGCGTTGGGCACGGGGTTGTAGAAGGGATCGAGCAGGCAACCGCGGTCGACCAGCGCGCCGCTGGTCCAGTCGAATTGCGACAGGCTGAGAATACCTTGCGGATGTTGCTGCGCGGCTTCATTCAGCAAAGTGCTCAGCGCATCGGGCGCAAGCGCGGCGTCGTTGTTGAGCAGCAGTACGAACTCGCCGCGCGCCTGCGTCAACATGCGGTTGTTGGCGATGCAGAATCCGACGTTGGTGTCGCTGGCAATGAGCCGGGCTTGCGGGTAACGCTCACGCAGCAGTTGCAGCGACCCGTCGGTAGAGGCGTCGTCGTGGACGATGATCTCGATGGACGCATCGACTGTCTGGGCCAGTACCGAATCGAGGCAGTCGCTCACGACATGCTCGCCGTTGTAATTGGCGATGCACACCGAAATTCGCGGCTGCGTATCGGAGTTCAAGGCTGGGTCGCGTTGAGCCATTGCCAAGTGCGTTGCAAACCATCGTGCAGGCTGGTGTGCGGCGCCCAGCCCAGTTCCCGGCGGATGCGCGTGCCGTCGAGCAGCACGCGGTGCAGGTCCACCGCGCGCGACGGGCGCTGATCGCGATGCAGAGTGCGCCCAGTCACTTGTTCGATGAGCGCGAGCAACTGCTTGAGGCTGGTGGCTTGTTCGCTGCAAACGTTGAACACACGCATGCCATGTTGCAGCGGTTGTCGCAGCGTGGTCATGCAGGCGGCGATGAAGTCGTCGATGTAGAGGTAGTCGCGCAGGCTTTCGCCATCACCCCACAACGTCATGGGCTTACTCTGACGCAGGCAGTCCATCGCCGCTGGAATAACACCAAAACCCCCGTGCAGCGTCTGGCCAGGGCCATAGACATTGGAGGGTCTCAAGATGGTGGCTCTACCCGCATATTGCCTGCAATAGGCCTCGATAAAGTGCTCGGCAGCCGCCTTGCCCGCAGCGTAGTAAGACCTAGGATGCGCGGCGAGAGGCTCTTCTGCAGGGTGGTCGACTTCACCATAAATGGTGCCGCCCGAAGATACATAGATAAGGTGACATTGCGGAGTTGCCTGGAGCGCATGAAGCACGCCGAGTAGCGGAACAAGATTACTGCCGAGTTCTAGTAATGGGTTTCCCGCTGAACTCGCCGGGGTCGTCCCAGATGCCAGCCAAACAACTGCGTCGCAACGCGCGAGCACTGCAGAAAGATTCGCATCGGTACCAAGCGTTTGTACACGCGGATCGAACTCAGCCCGCGCTTGGTTTACGAGGGCGTGGATGCAGACACCCTCCTGAACCCAGGCATTCACGAGATGTTGTCCGATAAATCCAGCCGCACCAATAACAAGCACTTGAAGGCTCATGGTTGCGTCCCAGCGACAAGTTTTCGGTAAATCGCTGTGTAGCGAGCTGCGCAATCGTCCCATGTACCGATGGTTTCACGGACCCACGCTCGCGCAGCATTGCCGATTCGGAGATTCTCTTCACGTCCCTCCAAGTGACGCACAGAGGCTGCGAGTGTCTCGGGGCCGTCACATAGCAGCCCTGTCGTTTGATGCGCAAGCAGATCAGCGTGCGCGGGTAGTTGCGAGGCGACGATGGGTAGTCCCGCGGCCATGGCTTCCAGCATGACTTGCGGCCTGCCTTCGCTATGGCGACTCAGAGTGATGAGCCCATGCGCCTGAGGGAACCAGGTCTCACAAAGCTGCGCGGGCGTGGCGGGGCCGTGGTAGTGGACCCATGGCGGCAAATCGATCTGCTCTTGCATGGGGCCAAACAGATGCAATTCGCGTGGTTGATCCTTGAACAATTGCTCACCCCACTCGAAAAGCGAGCCCAGCTTGCTTCGCGTCAGTCGCGACACTACCAACCAGCGCGATGGCGCAGCGAAATCAACGTGGCGCTGCAGATTGAACCAAGCTGTATCGATCCCGAATGGGATGGCTTGAATCTGCGCTTCATCACCGAACATGGAACGGAGGGGCGCGTCCATCCATTCTGCGTTGGGACAGATGGAAACAGAACGTCCGCGCATAGCCCAGCGCAACAAAACTGGCATTAGCGGCAGTTTGAGCAATTGCATGTCCGTACCGAGTACCGTGACCAGCACGGGCAGCTTGCGTGGGGCGGGCAACATGGTCTGCAGCCAATTGCAGTGGAGTACATCGATCCGATCCGCATGCCGGGAGTAAGCCCTGCGCAAACGGCTCAGCAAACCGAGCGCCAGCCAGCCTCCGCGCAAACGGTTGCTGCGCAAAGCATGCGCAATTCCCCCAGATTGCATCAAGCGGTCAAGCCAATGCGCTTCTTGCGGCGTCGTTGCATCGCTGACAGCCAAAGTGCGTTCACCTGGCGGAGCCCACAACGCAACATCGAGATCATCCCGCCGTGCCAATGCATCAACCAGATGGCGAATGAATAAGCCGCGCCAATCAATCAAGCTTGAGGGATAGGAAGTAGCCACAACAAGTAGGCGCAATACCGATGAATTGCGAATCTGCGTCGGGAAATCTTTCATATGACACTTTGCTTAGCACACATCAACCGATGGGGTCACAACGATGAGGCATTTGCTAGGACTAGGCTTAGCCCTTTTTCACCCAACACCGAACTGATGCGGAATGTTGCACTGGCGATGGACCCCGCCATAAATTGCTTCAGACAATCATGAAACGCCATCACGCAGCGAGCAGATAAAAGACCGTTGTTGGCACATTCTTTGTGGCATCAAATCAATTCACGCCACTGGCAGCCGAGTGAACTGGCTGCGCGGTAGCAAGGGTTTGAACTCAGCATCGAAACTGACCAGATGCTCGCCCTGATGGATGACGACGGCGGCTAGCCAGGCATCGGGCACGGCGTTGGCGCTCAGCGCCTTGTCTGCACACAGTTTGCGCAGCGTAGGCCATTCACCGACCAGGCGGGGCTGCTGGACGCCAGGGGCGGCGAGCAGTGCATCGATGAAGCGCAAGGCATCAGGCATCGGCGTGGGCTGGACGAACACTCTCGGATGCGTCACCAGCCGCAGAAAACTGGCAATGACCATGGGTTGCAAGGTCAGCATCGCGCCCTGCGCGGCATTGCTGAGGGCCTGTTCCGGCCAGCCCCGCGCCGTGGTGCGGATGGTCGCTACGCGAGGCAGCGACCATCACGTTGACGTCAGGCGTCATGCCCTGCGGCTTCCAGCATGGCTTTGTTGCTCAAGCCATCGAGCCCAGGCGCCAACCCGCCTTTGCCGCAATACACCGGAATGCGGACGGCCTTGACCGGCGCGTCAGGCTGGCGCACGCGCCATTGCAACCCCTCCTCGATCAGGCGCGTCAGGCTGGTGCGCTGCTGCGCCGCCAGCGCCTTGGCCTGAGTCAGCAAGGCATCATTCAAGTTGAGCGTGGTTTTCATCGGCGTTCGTAAATTCGTACAGATTTCTGCATCTTATGGGCGAAGCTGCGGCGCTTCAATTGCAGCCAAGGCCGAACAGCACAGCTTCAGCTTGCGCGGGGTCAGGAGTCGACTTGATGCAAAGGCTACAAAGCCAGACCTGACCCTATCCCGCTGACTGGTGCGGCACCCCGAAACGTTCCGCAACAGCGCATAGCCGCTTGTCCAGGGTCCACAACGCGACCCCCGGCGTAATCAAGGTGGAGGCCAGCAAGAGCATGTCCACCAGGCCGCAACCCAGGCCGTACAGACGTTCTCGCTCGACGAACGCAATCACCTCCCGCACGCTGGCCTGCTGGGTCTGTTGCAACTGATTGAGATCGGCCAGCACTTGAACCCGGTTGGGCGGCGTTCCACAGGCAAGCTCGCCGACAATCAGCGGATGCACCATCATCAGATCGAGTTCGAGCAGCTCGACCAGCGCATCGTTGCGATACCGAAAGTGATCAACCCACACCGAGGTATCGACCAGCCCCCCTCACTGCTGGACGCCCCCAGGGTCGGCTCGCCGACCCACCCCCCGAGGGGGTCAAGGAAACTTGGGGCGGCCCGACGTTTCCTTGAGGACGCCCTCACGGCTGCGGGGGATGGCCTGCATTTCCGGTGCGGCTGCGCCAAGGGCGGCGAGCCGCTTGGCCGCTTGAACACGAACAAAGGTCTTGATGGCTTCACGGAACAGGTCAGCCTTTTCCATGCCCGGATCGGCGACCTCCAGCGCGCGTTGGTACAAGGCGTCGTCAATTGTGACCGTGGTTCTCATGAGCCCTTGTGCATCGATATTGATGCAATTTTTCGCCTGATTCAGCACCCTGACAAACAGCCCGCTCGGGGTCACCTGACCCTACTCATCTTCTTCAAGCGGAAAAGCTAGGATGATTCCCATCTCATCTTCCCATGGAGGATAGGCATGGAAACGGTGAATGTCAGTAGCCTGAAGAACAATCCCAGCGAAGCCTTGCGCAAGGCGCATGGCGACGTGGTGGTGGTGATGAACCGCGACCGCCCCGACGCGTTGATGGTGGGCATTGAATCGGTGGGGGCGCTGTCGTTCGCGGGCGTGAAACCCGCGCTGGCGACCGCTCTGTTCCGCGACAGCGCCCTGTCGCTGCCGCGCGCGGCGGCGTTGGCGGGCATGCCGGTGAGCGCCTTCGCCGCGCATCTGTCGCGTCTGGGAATCGCCGTCGTTCGGCTCGACGCGCAGGAGGCGGGGCGCGACATGGACACGCTCGACGCATGGCTGGCCGCATCGTCCTGATCGACGCCAGCCCGGTGATCGGACTGGCGCGCGTGGACGGCTTGCCGTGGCTGGGCGCCCTGTTCGGCACGGTCTGGATTCCGCCGAAGGTCAGGGGCGAGGTGCTGGCGGACAAGGGCGACGCGGAGGAGGCCACCATCCGGGACGCCGAACTGCGAGGATGGCTGCGCGCCAGCGCGCAAGCCCCCACTTTGCCGGAACTGCCCGACCTGGACGCAGGGCAGGCCAGTTGCATCCGCCTGGCGCTCGCCCACGACGGCCCGGCGCTGTTGCTGATGGATGAACGGGCGGGACGCGCTATCGCCCAGGAGCACGGCTTGTCCGTTGCCGGCACTGCGGCAGTCATCGGCATGGCCAAATCCCGGCAACTGATTCCGTCCGCCCGCGCGGTGTTCGAGCGTCTGCACCGCTCGGGTTTCCGCATCTCGGCACAGGTCATCGACACGGTGCTGCGACGCGTTGGAGAACCGGCGTAGCCCGGCCGGAGGTTGCAGATCGTGGGGAAAATCTCCCGCAAGCGCACCCGCGCCCAGACCCTCAAGCTGCCGGCCGCCACGCCGCGCAACCCGCTGGTGGCGCCGGCGCTGCAGCGCAAGGCGGGGGCGCATCGCAAGAGCAACAAGGCGCTGCGGCGCGGGCTGCGGTCGGGGCGCAAGGCGGAGCCGGAGTGATCGGGGCGGGGCACCCCGCCGTGCCGTGGGCGCAACGGCGGCGGGCGGCTACATCGCATCCGCATCGCGGCTTTACACGCCAAACGTAAACTGCGCAACATTCCGTCTCAACTGGAACCGCCCATGATCGTCACGCTCGTCGTCCTCGTTCTGCTCGTTGCGCTGCTGTTTTACGGCGTGATGATTTACAACAATCTGGTGAATCTCAAGCATGCAATCTCGCAGGCCTGGGCGAATATCGATGTGCTGCTCAAGCAGCGTCACGACGAGTTGCCCAAGTTGGTGGAGGTGTGCAAGCAGTCGATGCATTTCGAGCAGGAGACGCTGGAGCGCGTGGTGCGCGCCCGCTCGCAGGTGCAAGAGGCGCGCGAAGCGGGGGATGTGCGCAGCCTGGGACGCGCCGAGGGCGCGATGCGCAGCGGTCTGGGGGCTTTGTTCGCGGTGGCCGAGGCTTACCCCGACCTGAAAACCAACGAGACCTTCCAGCATTTGCAGGCGCGCATCAGCGGGTTGGAGGAGAGCATTGCCGACCGGCGCGAGTTCTACAACGCGGCGGTGAATGCGAACAATGTGCGCATTGAGCAGTTTCCCGACGTGATCGTGGCGCGGCTGCTGGCCTTCGGCCCGGCGGAGTTGTTCAAGGTGGCCTCGGGCGAGCGGGCCGATGTCGATCTGAAGGGCTTGTTCGCCGCGTCGTGAAAACCCTCTCTCGGGCAGCTGATCGGGTTGCCGTCCGATGTTGAGCGGCTTATCGCCCAGCGGCGCGGCGCCGCAGGTGCTGTTCATGACGCTGGCTTTGGGCGCGGTTGGGCTGGTGCAGTTTTTCCGCCTGCAGCGCCGCCGCCGGGTGATGGAGGACATGCCCACGGCGCGCATCCGTTCGGCGGCGCAGGGCTATGTGGAGTTGATCGGCCGGGCGCTGCCGCCCGACGCGCCGCTGTTTTCGCCCATTACCCGCACGCCGTGCTGCTGGTATCGCTACAAAATCGAAAAACGCGACGACGACAACAAAAACAGTTGGTCCGTCGAGGAACAGGGCAAGAGCACGACCCAGTTCTGGCTTGATGACGACACAGGCCGCTGCATCGTCGACCCCGAGGGCGCGGAAGTGCGCGCCCGCTCGCGCAACACCTGGACGGGCGCCGCCGCGCAGCTCATTCCCGGCACGAGCGAGGTGCTGATGACGGGCGACAGCGATCACCGCTATACCGAACATCTCATCCTGCCGGGCCAGACGCTCTACGCCCTGGGCTGGTTTGCCAGCCTCTCGCCGCTGCAGGCCTCGGCCCACGAGGAGGTGCGCGAGCGCATCGCCGCGTGGAAAGCCGACCCGCAGCAGCGCCGCAGCTTCGACGCCAATGCCGACGGTGAGCTGAGCATGGCCGAATTCGAGCAACTGCGCCAGCGGGCCGCTGCCGCCGTCGAGCCCGAACGCCGCGAACGCGCCGCGCAGCCGCAGACGCATGTGCTGAAAAAGCCGAAAGACCGCCGCTTGTTTCTGCTCACCACCGAGCCGCACGACGCCCTCAGCGGCCAGCTGCGCTGGCAGGCGTGGGCCTGGCTGGCGGCGGGCGTGCTGGGGCTGGCTTACGGCGGGGCGGGGCTGCTGATGCGGGTTTGATCGACGCCCGCAATCTCCCCACCCTACCCTCCCCACGAGTGGGGAGGGAGCAGAAATCTCCTCCTCCACGAAGTGGGGGAGGCCGGGAGGGGGAGTCTTGCTGCCATCGGTCATACGATGGCAGCATGCAATCGCCCTATTCCTCCGTCTACAAAAAGCGCAGCGCGGCCGTACAGCTGCCAACGGCGCCCAACGCCTTCGATTTTTTCCTGCCCTGCCCGCGCGGCGTCGAGGCCGCACTGGCCGACGAAGTGAAGGCGCTAGCCGAGCACAGCCCCACCCTGCGAGCGGGTACGCCCACGCCCGGTGGCCTGCCTGTGCAGGGCAGCCTGACGGATGCCATGCGGCTGAACCTGCACTGCCGCCTGCCCAGCCGGGTGTTGTTGCTGGGCGGCAGTTGCAGTTATGCCGATGCCGAAGACATCTACCACCTGGCCCGCGATCTGGCCTGGGAAAAATGGTTCGACGTCACGCAGGCTTTGCGCGTGGATGTAACGGCCGAACGCTCGCCGCTGGAGAGCATCAAGTTCGCCGCGCTGCGGGTGAAAGACGGCATCTGCGACCGCTTTCGCGCGCTGACGGGCGAGCGCCCGGACGTAGATACCGCGCATCCCGATGTGCGCATCCACCTGCATCTGCGCGAGGCCGACGCCCTGCTCTACCTCGACACCAGCGGCGAGCCGTTGTTCAAGCGCGGCTGGCGCAGCGAGCACGGCGCGGCGCCGCTGAAAGAGCATCTGGCCGCCGGCCTGCTCAAGCTATCGGGCTGGACGCCGGGCGACGTGCTGTTCGACCCGCTGTGCGGCTCGGGCACGCTGGTCATCGAGGCCGCGCAGATGGCGGCCCACCGCGCGCCGGGGCTCGATCGCATCTTCGGCTTCGAAGCCCTGCATGGCTTCGACATGGACTCCTGGAACGCGATGCGCGAGCAGGCCCGGCAAGCCGTGCAGCCCGTCGCGCCGGGGCAGTTTTTCGCCGCCGATATCGACCCAGTGAACGTGCGCATGACGCTGGATAACGCCCGCCGCGCCGGGGTGGACGGCGCAATTGCCGCGCAAGCGGGCGACGTGATCGCGGCCATTCCCCCGGTGGACGCCGCCGCCCTGCCGGCCGGACAAGCGGCCTGGCTCATCAGCAACCCACCTTACAACGAGCGCATTACACCCGAAGGCGAGGCCGCGGATGACTTCGCCCCGCAACTCGCCCGCACCCTCAAGCAGCGTTTCGCTGGTTGGCATGTGGCGCTACTGGCCGCCGATCTGCATTGGGATAAGGCGCTGCGCCTCAAGCCCCGACGCCGCATCGTGCTGTTCAACGGCACGATCGAATGCCGCCTGATGCTGATCGACATGGTCGCGGGCAGCGCGCGGGGATAGGCGTTTTACTTCGCTTTGAAGGCGATGTCTTCGGCCTGCTCGGCGCGCGTGCCCAGTGGCGATTTGGCCGAAGCCGTGACCTGGGGCGGCGGTGTGGCCGCCGTTGCCGCAGCGTCGGCCTCCGCGGTTTTTTCCGCCGGGGCGTCGGCTTCTTTCATGCCTTGCTTGAAGCCGCGCACGGCCTCGCCCAAATCGCTGCCCATGTTTTTGAGCTTCTTGGTGCCGAAGATCATGATCACGATCAGCAGCACGATCAGCCAATGCCAAATACTGAATTCACCCATTGCGGTTCTCCTGTGCGTCCGCCGCGTGGCGGGCAGGTTCGACTCTGTTTAGGGTGAAATTGTCTCCCCAGGTTCACCCCTTCAGGTGAAAGCAAACGCAACATCTGCGCCGCAGGCAAAAATCAGTCGTCGGCCCAGTCGCGGGCGCGCTCCACCGCGCGGCGCCAGCGAGCCATGCGCGCCTCGCGCTCGTCGGTGCTCATTTGCGGCGTGAAGCGGCGTTGTTCCTGCCACAGCGTCGACAGCGTGGCCGCGTCCGGCCACAGGCCTGCGCCCAGCCCGGCCAAATAGGCCGCGCCCAGCGCCGTGCTCTCGGCCTGCACGGGGCGCACCACGGGCACGCCCAGCAGGTCGGCCTGAAACTGCATCAGCGTGTCGTTCACCGCCGCGCCGCCATCCACCCGCAGTTCGGTCAGCGGCGGCCCGCCCTGCGCGGCGACGTCGGCCTGCATGGCGGCGAACAGCTCGGCGCTTTGATAAGCCATGCTGTCGATGGTGGCGCGGGCAACCTGCGCCGCCGTGGTACCGCGGGTGATGCCGATGAGCAGGCCGCGCGCCTGTGCGTCCCAGTGCGGCGCGCCCAGGCCGGTGAAGGCGGGCACGAGCAGCACGCCGCCGCTGTCCGGCACGCTGTCGGCGAGTTGCTGCGCTTCTTGCGCGCTGCGCACCAAGCCGAGGCCGTCGCGCAACCATTGCACCGCGGCCCCGGCGATGAACACGCCGCCTTCCAGGGCGTAATGCAAGGGCTGATCGGCGCCGAGCTTCCAGGCGATGGTGGTCAGCAGGCGCTGCTGCGAGCGCACCGCCTGCGTGCCGGTGTGCTGCAGTGCGAAGCAACCGGTGCCGTAGGTGTTTTTCGCCATGCCGGGCTGCAGGCAGGCCTGACCGAACAGCGCGGCCTGCTGGTCGCCGGCCATGCCGGTGATGGGAATGTCCAGACCGCCCAAACGCGCCACGGCCAGCGCGCCGCAGTTGGGCACGATAGCGGGCAGCACCGCGCGGGGCACGCGCAGCAGCGCCAGCAACTCGTCGTCCCAATCGCCGGTGTGGAGATTGCACAGCAGGGTGCGGCTGGCATTGCTGACATCGGTGAGATGGGTCGCGCCGCCGCTCAGGTTCCAAACCAGCCAGCTGTCGATGGTGCCTGCGGCCAACTCGCCACGGTCAGCGCGGGCGCGGGCGCCGGGAATGTGGTCGAGCAGCCAAGCCAGCTTGGTGGCGGAGAAATAGGCGTCGGGCAACAGGCCGGTGCGCGCTTGCAGCAGCGGCGCGTGGCCGTCAGCCGTGAGCTGGGCGCAGATGCCCGCAGTGCGCCGGTCTTGCCAGACGATGGCGTTCGCCAGCGGCCTGCCGGTGGCACGCTCCCACAGCACCACGGTTTCGCGCTGGTTGGTGATGCCGATGGCGGCGAGATCGCTGAGCCGCGCCCCGGCACGGGCCAGAGCTTCGGTGAGGGTGGCGCTTTGCGTGGCCCAGATGTCGAGCGGGTCATGTTCCACCCAGCCGGGTTGCGGGTAGTGCTGGGTGAACTCGCGCTGCGCGCTGGCCAGCACCCGCCCCTGCAGATCGACGATGAGGGTGCGCGAGCTGGACGTCCCCTGATCGAGCGCGGCAATCAATGAGGGCATGACACCTCCGTCACGGGTCGATCACGTCGGCGCAGACATCGGTCGGCGCAGCGGCCACATGGCCGACCACGGGCACCATTTTCAGGCCCGCCGATGCGATGCGGCAGGGCGCGGCCACGACACCGCAACCGGCAAGCGCCGTGGCCGCAAAGATCAATGCAATCAAGAGTCTGGACATGAGGTGGTGGTTTCAGCTGATCAGGTTCATTATGCGGGCAACTGAACCGAGGCTGAAGCAAACCGCCTTGCGCGGAACCGATGACCTCGTCGTCACACTGACAGTAAGACGGGCCCGGTGAGATCGGGCGCGCCCAGCCTCAGAACGTTTCCCTACAACTCCGACCAAAGGACACCTCATGAAAGCCGCCGACGTTGCCAAATCCGCCTTTTCCATGCCCCTCACCAGCCCCGCCTACCCGCCCGGCCCTTATCGTTTCATCGACCGCGAGTTTTTCGTGGTGACCTACCGCACCGATCCCAAGGTGCTGCGCGCCATGATTCCCGAGCCGCTGGAGCCCGCGGGCGATCTGGTGAAGTTCGAGTTCATCCACATGCCCGACTCCACCGGTTTTGGCGCGTACACCGAATCCGGCCAGGTCGTACCCGTGCTCTACAAGGGCAAGCCCGCCACCTATCAGATTGCGATGTACCTCGACGACGAAGCGCCGATTGCCGGTGGGCGCGAGATCTGGGGCTTTCCGAAAAAGCTCGCCAAGCCGCATCTCAGCGTGGTTGCCGACACCCTGCTGGGCACGCTCGACTATGGCCCGGTGCGCATTGCCACTGGCACCATGGGCTACAAACACCGCGCGCTCGATACAGCCAAAGTGCTGGCCTCGCTGCAGCAGCCCAACTTCCTGCTCAAGATCATTCCCGATGTGGACTGCACCCCGCGCATCTGCGAACTGGTGCAGTACGACCTGGAGGACATGGTGGTGAAAGGCGCCTGGGAAGGCCCCGCTGCGCTGGAGCTGCACGCCCACGCGCTGGCCCCGGTGGCATCGCTGCCGGTGCTCGAAGTGGTTTCGGGTGTTCACATCATCACCGACCTCACCCTGGGTCTGGGACGGGTGGCGCACAACTATCTCAAACCGTGAATGTTTGGAGCCCCGGGCCAAACCCGTCAACCTGACGGCTCGGGGGCAGTGAACAGTTCGTATTAGCGGTGTATAAAATCAAGTTGCGCCTCAATCCGGAAATGGCGCCGATTACCCGGCGATGAAGCACTGTTTACGAGTGTTGCCCTCTATAAACCGGAGTGATTGTCAGGCAATTGTCGCTAGACTTCGACTCGCATGACACTGATGCGCTAAATTTCAAACCTCCACTAATACAACCGTTCACACCGAGGCCATGATGAACTCTCTACCGCCCTGCCTGCAGTCTCCCACCCCCACCGCGGAGGCTCGCCATGTCTGAAAAAATTGGCGGCATCGACCGCATCGACCGTCGTCTGCTCGATCTGCTGCAGGAAGATGGCCGCATTGCCAATCTGCGTCTGGCCCAACTGGTCAATCTTTCGCCCACCGCCGTGCTGGAGCGCGTCAAGCGGCTCACGCGCGACGGTTTCATTCTCGGCTACGAAGGTCGGCTCAACCCCAACCTGCTCGGCGCGGGGCTGATGGTGTTCGTCGAAGTGCAGCTCGACCGCTCGGTGGCCGACAGTTTCGAGAAATTCCAGTCCGCCATCAAGGTGCGCCCGGAGATTCTCGAATGCCATATGGTGGCCGGCAACTTCGACTATCTGCTCAAGGTGCGCGTGGCCGATATGGTGGCCTACAAGACGTTTGTGGCCAACGTCATCGCCAACCTGCCCGGCGTGCGTGAAACCCGCTCGTTCGCCGTGATCGACGAGGTGAAGAACACCACCCGGCTGCAAGTCGAACTCTGACCGTCTTGCGGCCTAGAGCTGCAGCAAGGCGCGCGCGAATCTGACTGGTTCGCGCGCGCTTTTTTATTTTTGCGTTTTCGGCGTGAGCAGCACCAGCACGGCGCACAGCACCATGAAGGCGGCGAGCACCAGAATGCCGCCGTTAGTGCTCTGCGTGGCCTGTTTCACCCAGCCGATGATGGACGGGCCGAAAAACCCGGCCAGATTGCCCAGCGCGTTGATCAGCGCAATGCCCGCCGCCGCCGCGGTGCCCGCGAGGAAGGCGTTGGGCAGCGCCCAGAACAGCGGCAGCACCACCATGATGCCCACGGTCGCCAGCGTCAGCGCCACCATCGCCAGCGTGGTGTCGGTGCTCCACAACGTGGAGAGCACCAGGCCCACGGCGCCGATCAGCGCGGGAATGGCCACGTGCCAGCGGCGCTCATGGCGTTTGTCCGAGCTGCGGCCCACCAGAATCATCGCCACCACCGACACGCCGTAAGGCAGCGCGACAAGCCAGCCGATGGTCAGCGGATCGGTCACGCCGGTGGACTTGATCAGCAGCGGCAGCCAGAAGCTCAGACCGTACAGGCCGATGACCACGGAGAAGTAGATCAGCGCCATCAGCCACACGCGCGGATCGGCCATGCCCTGCAGCGCCGAGTGCGCTGGTTTGGTCTGCGCCTCCTGGTCGAGCGCGTGCTGCAGCGCGTTTTTCTCGTCCGCGTTCAGCCACTTGGCCTGCTTGATGCCGTTGTCGAGATAGAACAGGGTGACGATGCCCAGCACCACGGCCGGCAGGCCTTCGAGCACGAACAACCACTGCCACCCGGCCCAGCCGTGTTGGCCGTGGAAGTGGTGCAAGATCCAGCCCGACACCGGCCCGCCGATCAAGCCGGACAGCGGCACCGCGCTCATGAACCAGGCGGTCATCTGGCTGCGCCGCGCCGCCGGATACCAATAAGTGAGATAGAGGATGATGCCCGGAAAGAACCCGGCCTCGGCCACGCCGAGCAGAAACCGCATCACATAGAACTGCGTCGGCGTGGTGACGAACAGCGTGAGCGCGGAAATCAGCCCCCAAGTGATCATGATGCGGGCGATCCACACCCGCGCGCCAACCCGGTGAAGAATGAGGTTGCTCGGCACCTCGAACAAAAAATAGCCGAGAAAAAAGATGCCCGCGCCGAGCCCGTACACCGCGTCGGAAAAATGCAGATCGCCCTTCATCTGCAACTGGGCGAAGCCAATGTTCACCCGGTCGAGATAGGCGACGAAATAGCACAAGATCAGGAAGGGAATGATGCGCCAGCCGATGCGGCGATAGACCGCTTCGGCGGGCGGGGCTGCGGGCGTTGCAGGATGTGTTGCCATGAAAGTCTCCTTGTCGTTGTGGTTAAACATGAGGGCTCATGAGAAAACGCCGGGCCGCCCCAAGTTTTCTCATCCCCCCCCCTCGGGGGGCCTGACGCTTCGCGGCAGGTCTGGGGGCACTCCGTTCAGCCCATTAAACCCGGTTCAAAGCCGGGATCAGCGCGCAATCAGCGCGGCTTTTCATCCACCGCCACGGCCACTGGTTCGGGCTGCGGCGTGTGGCGCAATGGAGCGAAGTACTTCTGCTCGGCCAGCGCTTCATACAGCGGCGGGGTAAACAAGTTCGCCACCCGGCTACTGATGAGCGCCGTGGCCATGAGCGGAATCACCAGCCCGCCGCCGTTGATCATTTCCATCACGATAACAAACGAGGTCAGCGGCGACTGCGTCACCGCTGCAAGATAACCCACCATGCAAATGGCCACCAGGGCTGACTGCGGATACTGCCCGAACCACTGGCTGACCCACTGGCCGAACCCTGCGCCGATCGACAGCGAGGGCGAGAACAGCCCGCCGGGCAGGCCGGTGATGTAGGACAGCACCATGGTGATCCACTTCACCAGCGGGTAATACCAGCTCACCTGCTCGCCGTGATTCATCAGCAAATGCCGCGCCTGCTCGTAGCCGCTGCCCCAAGTCAGCCCGGCCGAGGCGATGCCGATGATGGCCACTAGCAGGCCCAGCCCCGCGCCCCACGCCAGCGGCGAACGCTCGCGCCAAGCCAGCACCTTCGCAGGAATCCAGCGCACCTGTTTGAGCAAGGCCAGATTGAACGCCGCCCCGGCCAGACCGCAGACCACCGCAGCGATGACCACCGGCAAGACGAAGGCCAGCGGAAAAATGTCCGGCGCGGTGATCTGGCCGAAATACAGATAGTTGCCCGCCAGCGCCAACGAGACCAGGCCGGAGAACACGATGCTGGTGATGAGCACGCCGTTGGTTCGCACCTCAAAGCTGCGAGTGAGCTCCTCGATGGCAAACAAAATCCCGGCCAGCGGGGTGTTGAACGCACCCGACAGACCCGCCGCCGAGCCCGCGAGCAGCAACAGGCGCTCCATGCGCAGCGACACACGGGGATAAAACCGCCGCATCTCGTACATGATGGACGCGCCGATATGCACCGTCGGCCCCTCGCGGCCCAGCGTCAGGCCGCCCAGCATGCCCAGCAGCCCGAGACCGATCTTGCCGATCAAGATGCGCAGACCGAACAGGCGGCGGATGCGGGTGGGGTCTGGCTGTCCATGCAGCGCCGCAATCACCTGCGGAATGCCGCTGCCCTCACTGCCGTTGAACCATTTGCGGGTCATCCATACCGCGCCGCCGGTCAACGCCGGGGTGATGAGCAGGGCCAGCCACGCCCGGCCGTCGATCCAGCCGAGAAAAATCGCCAGCACATCGTTGGTCCAATTGGCGAACTGCACCGCCGCCAACCCCACCAGGATCGCCCCCACCCAGAGCACGCCGTAATTCAGCCACGATCTGCGAAGTTCTTTTCGGGTGAGTCGCCAAATCGCAGCGGGGCGGTAACGAGCATGCATAGGGAACAAGAATAGCGGGGCGGCGCGCACGCGCCGTAAAGGCCAAGGGCCCTGGTATACGAATACGCATACGTATGAAGCGAAAAGCGTAATGGTGCGCAACCCACCACCATACTGCACGGGGTAAATCTCAATAGAAACAGAACGTTGCCTGTGTCCCTGCTTGCAACTCAGGCATTGCACTTAAGGGTTTTTACGCACTAGGATAACCCGGCATTTTTGACAAAAGTTAAAACACAGGCGCGTTCACAACCGCTGACACCTTGCGAGAAAACCTTACCTATGCGTTCCCTTCATCTGCTCACCGTGCCGGAAAAACTGCTGCATACCGGCTTCATTTTTCTGGTCTGCATCGGCTTGCTTTGTGCCGAAGCCTATCTCTACGTCACCCACGCCGGGCTGGACGGCAAGACTGGGGTGACCCTCAAGGACATCCAGATTTCGTACTACGGCAACCGCGACAGCAGCAAGCTGCAAACCGTGCTGCCCACCATGCTCACCAACGCGGGCGTGCCGAAAGAGCAGTGGCCGCAACTGCAGAAGACCATCGACACCTGGGTGGTCGGCGGGCAGACCAAGGCCGGCTACGAGACCGAGATCAAGCCCATCCTCGCGCAACACTGCCTGATGTGCCACAGCGTGGCCATGAGTAAGCAGCTGCACAACCCGCCGCTGGCTTCGTATGAAGACGTGAAGGCGGTGGCCAAGGTCGACACCGGCATGTCGTACAACTCGATGCTGATGACCGGCATGGTGCACCTGACCATGCTGGGGCTGATTTTCTGGGTGGCCGGCTGGCTGTTTTTGCAAACAAGGGTGCACAGCCAGATCAAGGCCATTTCGGTCATCACGCCGTTCATCGCCATGCTGCTCGATTTTTCCGGCTGGTTCCTCACCAAGCAGAACCCCGACTTCGCCTGGTTCGTGCTCATCGGCGGTGCGCTCTCGTGCCCGATCGCCATGATGGAGATGGGCGTGGCCCTGTTCGATATGTGGATCGGCCTGCCCAAATTCCTTATGCAGCGCATCGTGACCGAAGTGCCCAAGACGGTGGTGCGCACCGCCACAGCCTGATCATTTTTACGTTTTACCGACCCCGCTGATGCGGGGTTTTTCATGCGGCAAACGGCACAGCAGCGTCACCGGCGCTCCTTAGAATGCGCGGCATGACGATCGCCCAAGCCCCCTCCTCCGCCCTTTCCGTCGTCGTCCTTGCCGCAGGCAAGGGCACGCGCATGCGCTCCGACGCTCCCAAAGTGCTGCAGCCGCTGGCGGGCAAACCGCTGCTCGGTCATGTGCTCGATACCGTGCATCACCTGTCGGCCGAGCGCGTAGTGGTGGTCACCGGTTTCGGCGCGCAACGGGTGCAAGAGGCCTTTGCCCATCAGGCGCACCTGCGCTTTGCGCTGCAGGAACCCCAGCTCGGCACCGGCCATGCGGTGCAGCAAGCCCTGCCGGACCTGCCGGGTGACGGCGTGTGCCTGGTGCTCTATGGCGACGTGCCGTTGGCGCCCGCCGCCAGTCTGGCGCCGCTGGTGGCGCAGGCGCAGACCGGCGCGCTCGCCCTGCTCACCGTCGAGCTGGACGACCCGACTGGTTATGGCCGCATTCTGCGCGACGCCGAAGGCGCGGTGCAGGGCATCGTCGAACACAAAGACGCCACGCCGTCGCAGCGGGCGGTGCGCGAATGCAACACCGGCATTCTGTGCGCGCCGCTGCCCGCCCTGCGCCGCTGGCTGGGCCAGTTGCGCAACGACAACGCGCAGGGCGAGTACTACCTCACCGACGTGGTGGCCCTGGCCGTGGCCGACGGGGTGCCGGTGCGCGCCTCCACCGTGGCCGACGCAGATGATGTGCTCGGCGTGAACGACCGCAGCCAGCTCGCGCATCTGGAGCGCGTGGTGCAACTGCGCACTGCGCGCCGTCTGCTCGACGCGGGCGTCACCCTGGCCGACCCGAGCCGCATCGACGTGCGCGGCGCTCTGCACTGTGGCCGCGATGTGTTCATCGACGTGGGCTGCGTGTTCGAAGGCGAAGTGCATCTGGCCGACGGCGCCCGCGTGGGGCCCTACGCCGTGCTGCGCGATGTGCGCGTGGGCGCGGGCACGGTGGTGCATCCCTTCTGCCATCTCGACGGCGCGAGCATCGGCGCGGGCGCGATCATCGGCCCCTTCGCCCGGCTGCGGCCCGCGACTGCCTTGGCCGATGGCGTGCACATCGGCAACTTCGTCGAAGTGAAGAACGGCACACTGGGCCCGGGCTCCAAGGCCAACCACCTCAGCTATGTGGGCGACGCCACGGTGGGCGCGCGGGTCAACATCGGCGCGGGCACCATCGTGGCCAACTACGACGGCGCCAACAAACACCGCACCGTGATTGAAGACGACGCGCACACCGGCTCCAACTCGGTGCTGGTCGCGCCCATCACCATCGGCGCGGGCGCAACGGTGGGCGCGGGTTCCACAGTGAGCAAAAACGTGCCGGCGGGCAAGCTCACGGTCGCACGCGCCAAGGCCGTCACCCTCGACGGCTGGACCCGCCCGGTCAAGAAGAAATAAGCCCCGGAACCCGCGGCGCGAACTTGCTGCGGTGCACCGAAAAAAACGCGCGCACATTACGCACCTGATTCGCTGCGGTGAACAACCGGTGCACTAGGGCGTGATAGGCCGCCATGTCCACGACCAGCAACACCAGCACGAAGTCCGGCCCGGGCGACACGCGGTAGCACTGCTGCACCTCGGGCACGTCGGCCACCAGCGCCTCGAAGGCCGCCATGCGCTCGGCCGCCTGCTCGGCCAGGGTGATCTCGACAATCACGGTCAGCCCCGCCCCCACCCGTTCGGGGTTGAGCACCGCGATGCGCCGCTCGATCACCCCCGCCTCCACCAGCCGCCGCACCCGGCGCAGACAGGTGGGCGGCGTGAGGTGGGCGCGCTGCGCCAGCTCTTGGTTGCTCAGCGCGCAATCCTGCTGCAGCACATCGAGCAAGCGCCGGTCGGCTTCGTCGAGTTCTATTGACTCCATTTCATTCCATTTTCTAGTCATTTTTGTAATTTTATTCCATGCACTAATAGTGGTGGAATCTGCAATCATTTTTCGTGAAATATTGCCGACTCATTTCACAGGCGCCTGCCTATCATGGCAGCCAACGCAACCCTAGGGAGTCTGTTCATGTGTGGAATCGTCGGCGCCGTGGCGCAACGCAATATCGTTCCGGTGTTGATCGAGGGCCTGCGCCGCCTGGAATATCGCGGCTATGACTCCTGCGGCATCGCCGTCTATGCCGACGGCCAGTTGCAGCGCGCCCGCAGCGTGTCGCGCGTGGCCGAACTCGACGCGCAAACGCACGACCTGCAAGCCTTCACCGGCATCGCCCACACCCGCTGGGCCACCCACGGCGCGCCCACCACCCGCAACGCGCACCCGCATTTCTCGGCCGGGCCGAACAAGACGGCGGAGTCGGCGCACATCGCCGTGGTGCACAACGGCATCATCGAAAACTACGAGTCGCTGCGCGCCATGCTGAAGTCAGACGGCTACCAGTTCGAGAGCCAGACCGACACCGAAGTCATCGCCCACCTGATCGACCACCTCTACGCCGGCGATCTGTTCGAGGCGGTGCAGGCCGCCACCCAGCAACTGCACGGCGCGTATGCGATTGCGGTATTCAGCCGCGAGGAGCCGCACCGCATCATCGGCACGCGCGACGGTTCGCCGCTGGTCGTTGGCCTGGGGCAGAACGAAAACTTCCTCGCCTCCGACGCGCTGGCGCTGGCCGGCACCACCGACCAATTCATCTTCCTCGAAGACGGCGACGTCGCCGACCTGCAACTGGGCAAGGTGTGGGTCGTCGACCGCGCCCACAAGCCCGCCACCCGCGAGGTGCGCACCATCACCGCCTACACCGCCGCCGTGGAGCTTGGCCCTTACCGCCACTTCATGCAGAAAGAAATTTTCGAGCAGCCGCGCGCCATCGCCGACACGCTCGACGGCATCCAGGCCATCACCCCCGCACTGTTCGGCGCGCAGGCCGAGAGCGTGTTTCCCGCCATCAGCGGCGTGCGCATTCTGGCCTGCGGCACCAGCTTCTACGCCGGGCTCACCGCCAAGTACTGGATCGAGTCCATCGCCCGCGTGCCCGTCGAGGTGGAGGTCGCCAGCGAATACCGCTACCGAGACTCGGTGCCCGATCCCAGCGCGCTGATCGTCGTCATTTCCCAGTCGGGCGAAACCGCCGACACCCTGGCCGCGCTCAAACACGCCAAGCAACTCGGGCACACCCACACCCTGGCCGTGGTCAACGTCGCCACCAGCGCCATGGCGCGCGAAACCGCCATGAAGTTCTTCACCCGCGCCGGGGCCGAAATCGGCGTGGCCTCGACCAAGGCCTTCACCACCCAGCTTGTCGCGCTCTACCTGCTGGCCGGGGCGCTGGCCCGTGCCAAAGGCCGCCTGAGCGACGAGGCTGAAGCCGCCATGCTCACCTCCCTGCGCCACCTGCCCGCCGCCGTGCAAAGCGTGCTGGCGCTGGAGCCGCAGATCATCGCCTGGGCCGAGCAGTTCGCCCGCCGCGAAAACGCCCTGTTCCTCGGGCGCGGCATGCACTACCCCATCGCCCTCGAAGGCGCGCTCAAGCTCAAGGAAATCACCTACATCCACGCCGAGGCCTACCCCGCGGGCGAACTCAAGCACGGCCCGCTGGCCCTGGTGACCGAAGCCATGCCCGTGGTCGCCGTCGCCCCGCGAGATGCGCTGCTCGACAAACTCAAGAGCAACCTGCAGGAAGTGCGCGCCCGCGGCGGCGAGCTCTACGTCTTCGCCGACGCCGACGGCCAGATCGAAGCCAGCGAAGGCGTACACCTCATCCGCCTGCCCGAACACTACGGCGCGCTCTCCCCCATCCTCCACGTCGTGCCCCTGCAACTGCTGGCCTATCACACCGCCACCGCCCGCGGCACCGATGTGGACAAGCCCCGCAATCTGGCCAAGAGCGTGACGGTGGAGTGAGATGAGCAAGACTTCGATATTCCTGTCGACAACAAATAAAGTTCTATCGCAACAAATAAAGTTCTATCCTGAAAAACAAAGTTCCATCATGGGACATTGATGTTGTTCCGTGCAATTAAAGTCGCAAACAACAATCAAGGCAGAATGCGGGTTCGCGAGGCATGCACATGAAGTCGCAAACAGCCACGACGCCGCGTCGCGGCCTGTGGGCCGATTTGACTCCACGCATTGCGCTGCTGGCACTGGACATCGCGGGTGATACGGGGACTGGATGTCGCGTAGGCTAGAACCACGCGTTATCGAGCATGCAATTTTGCTGACCCTTGAGTGACAACCCAAGGCTTAGGCCCGACACCACTGTCGCGAGGAGCTTTCCAGTTCCGAGGGTACTTTTGACCGAAACCGTCAAAGGTCCGGACATTAGACGCAGAACTCGACGCCGCGGCATCCGCCGAGACGGATGCTGATACGCTGATATGGAATCATTCTTGGCCCGACATGAACCGCCCCGGGAATCGTGGAGGCTGGCTGGTTTAAGTCAGGCCGCCACCATGGAGGTCTGACTGGCGAGTTGCCGGTAGTAGTTTGCCTCAGCTTCTGCTGGCGGTATGTATCCGATGGGTCCGAGCAACCGGTGATGGTTGAACCAGGACACCCATTCCAGCGTTGCCAGCTCCACCGATTCACGGGTGGGCCAGGACCGGCGATGGATCACCTCGGCCTTGTATAGCCCGTTGATCGTCTCGGCCAAGGCGTTGTCATAGCTGTCGCCCTTGCTGCCCACCGAGGGCTCGATGCCCGCCTCTGACAGCCGTTCTGAGTAGCGGATGGACACGTATTGCGACCCCCTGTCGGAATGATTGTCGCATTCGATGCATTCCCACGTCCCGCTCGGCTGCACCGAGTCGCTCTGCCGGCGATCGGGCGTCCATCCCGCCGACCCGGACGGGATTACGGCGCGCGGGCCGGACAGGTTCCGCAGCCGTAGCCCCAGTCGTGCCGATGGCTGCGGTCGCCGAGATGGCAGCTATGGGTTTCGTCCCTGATCGGGTGCGCGAGCGCGCCGCCGCCCAGATCTTCGGCCAGCTTGGCGTTTGGCTGCCGTTGACCTCCGAGCCTCCCATGCACATGCGCTGCGCAAGCGTCCGCTTGCCACGCCGACAAGCGTCAGCTGTGGGTCGAGGCTGTGTGAAAACTCGGCTGATGCGCAATTTCCGGGGTCATCGCGCGGCGTCGTGAGCGTTCCTCTTGAGCCAACGATTGTTAACAGAGACTTTGCACGCGTTGTACCAACGTACACAGTCTCCCACTGCTCATCGCTCACGACCTCATCTCCAATCCAGAGAACGACGGCCTGTGCTTCAAGGCCCTTGAAGAGCGAGCACAACTGCGGCAGCTCGAGGTGCACTCCCACCTGCCCAACGACTCTAACAAGTGGTGGAGCCTAGAGCGCCCCCTGGAAGCCATTCAACAGCAGGCAGAGCGCCTCCAGACAGAGGGCAAAACCAATCATGTTGATTCAGGCGAATGAGCAGCTCCTGGGTGTGCTGGGCCTGGCTGACATGCCGCGCGAAGGGATGCGCGAGGTGCTGGAGCACCTGCGCCAACTCGGCATTCGCAAGACCATTATGCTCACAGACGACTACGAACGCGTGGACCGCGCCATCGCCGACGCGGTCGGCCTGGACGAAGTGAAAGCAGGTCTGCTGCCGCAAGACAGGGTCAGGGGGATGTATGAACTCGGGCAGCGCTACGGCCTGGTGGCCATGGTCGGCGACGGCGTCAACGATGCGCCGGCCGTGGCGTGGCGCTGGAAACCGCGGACGTGGCGCTGATGGCGGATGACCTTTCCAAGCTGCCGTTTGCGGTGGCCTTGAGCCGCGCCTCGCGGCGTATCATTCGCCAGAACCTGTGGGTGTCGCTGGGCGTGGTTGCGCCGCTGATCCCCGCCACCCTGTTTTGTTGGGCGGGGATCGGGGTGGCCATGCTCATTCACGAGGGCCGACCATCATCGTGGTGATCAACGCCTTGCGTCTGCTGGCCCATGAGGAGCGGGCAGATTGATTCGTTGATGCATCTCGGCGGTCACCAGACGAAAAACTGCACCCCCCACGCCACCATCGGCAGGAATGCGGCCATGCCAACGCAGACAACGGCGGCGACGCGCCGGCTTTTTGCCAGGTGCCACGTCAGCGCCATGCCCCACAGCGCAGCGAACGCAAGCAGCGCCATGCGGACGTCGTTGGCCCAGGGCAGAGAGATCCCTTCTCCCGCCAGTTGTGTAGTGGTGAGCAGGGAGAGGCCAGCGAACACGCTGGCCCCGGCACAGGGAATGAGCGTGTAGGCAAACCGCTGCCAGGGGAGGCCGGAAAACCAGCCGGCTGTCCTGAGCCACACCCATATCCAGCCGCCGACGACCAGCGCCTCGACCGTGATGTAGCCGAGCAGCATGCCCCCGTCGAGCCAGGTGAAGACATCGTTCACCTCCGGGTAATAGGTAAGTAGCCACCAGTGGCCCGCCTCATTGAGCGGCCACCAGATCTCGTGATCCACCAGCCAGCCGGCGATCGCCTGCTTGGCGGCCACGAGCCAGGGCGAGGCGCTCCACTGGAAGGCGCCGAGTGCGACGCCCAGCATGCCGAAGACCAGCAGACGGGCGGGCCAGCGATCGGAATTTTCCGGACCGGTTTTCGCGGCAAGAATTTCAGCGTTGGGCGAGCGCAAGGCCAAACTAACCGCTTCGCGTTCACCGGCGCAGCGCCCGCACATGTGGCAGGCCGAGGCGCTGTCCATGCGCCGGATATCGATGAGCGGGGCGCAGTTCACCGGGTGCCGAAGGCTGGTGCGGTGGCCGGCAGGCGCGGCGTCCCATGCTGCCCGGTCCACCCTAAAGTGAAGCGGGGCGACTTTCGCTAGCAGGCCGAACACGCCGGAGACGGGGCAAAGGTGCCGACACCACACCCGCTTTTCTCGCCCCCAGATCAGCCCTACGGCGATCGCCGCGATGGTCGAACCGCCCAGGATGAGCAGGGTGGGTTTCGGGTATTCATAGACGCTGGTCATTTGCCCGAATAGCGTGGTCATCACAAAGGCCACGAACGGCCAGCCGCCCCACTTCATCCAGCGCGGGATACCGCGCGCCAAGCCATATCGAGAAACCCACTCGCTGAGTGCGCCCTCTGGGCACAGCACGCCGCACCACGTCCGCCCGAGCAGCATGATGGAGAGGATGACGAAGGGCCACCACAGGCCCCAGAATACAAACTGCGCAAAGCGGGTCAGGTTGTTCCAGATATGGGTCTGGTCCGGCGGCAGCGGCAGAAATGCCGGCAGGGCCACCAGCACGAGGTAGCCTAACACCACGAACCATTGCGCTGCGATGATCGCTCCGCGGTGGCTGCGCATGGCAAGCCCAAGACGAGCGAGTCGGCCGTGGCCGGTAGAGATGCGTTGCTCCGCCACCGCATTCATGCCTTGCGCCTCATCGGCTTGAGCCTGAGCAGCATGCCAAGCGCAAGCGCCCAGTAGGCGGCGAGCAGCGCGTAGGCCATGCCCGAGGGAGCGGCCCGGTAACCGGTGAAGGCCGCCACAAGTCCGCCCGCCCGCGTGCTGTCGTCCAGCAGAGATGCCGTGCTCCAGAGCGGATCAGCCAGGGCCGGCAGCGCCTCCAGGCCGACCAGCTTCTCCGTCCCGTCCACCAGCAACGCTCCGCCCAGCAGCAGGAGCAACACCTCCGTCACGCGGAAAAAGGCCCGCCAGGAAATGAAGCGGCTGCCGCGGGAAAGCAGCCAATAGGCGCCCAAGGCAAGAATAAAACCCGTGGCGCCTCCCAAGGCAATATCGGCATTCGAACTGCCCTTCACCGCGCCGTAGAGGAACACCACCGACTCCGCGCCCTCACGCCCCACCGCCACCGCCGCCAGCACCGCCATGCCCAGCCAGTTGGCCCGCTCCGTGGCGCTGGCCATCTTCGCCTCCAGCTCCTTTTTCAGCCCCGCCCCGTGGCGGCGCATCCACCACACCATCTGGAAAATCAGGCCGCAGGCGACGATCGGCATGAGAGCCTGGAACCATTCCAACGTGGCGCCTGAAGCCCACGATTGGATGTTCATGATGGTTATGGCCAGAAATACGGCGAGCCCCAGTCCCGCCGCAATGCCGCCCCACAGCCAGGTAAGCCCGGCGCGGGCCCCCGGGCGGGCGCTGAGCCAGCCGTGCAGGATGCCGATGACCAGCATCGCTTCGATAGTTTCACGCCAGACGATGAAAAGCGCGTTGCCCATGGGTCACTCCTTCATTTCACGACGATGCGGCCCCTCCCGGTGGCAGAATGGAATTCGTCGAAAAAATCGTACTCACCGGGTTTGAGCGGCGCGATCACCACGAACGATTCCGCGCCCGGCGCGAGTACTTTCTCCTTGCGCAGTTGCAGGCTCTCGAACTCAATCGCGTCATGGCCCTCGTTGCGCACGATGATCTTGAAGCGTCTCCCGGCGGGCACGTTCAAAGTGTTCGGGACAAGCCGCCCGTCCTTGGCCACGACGGTGTAGGTGAGCAGTTCCGCCGCCAGCGTGGGCGTGGACAGAAAAACCGCCGCAACCGAAGCGGCGGCGAGGGCGCTGATCGCACCTGATAGAGTTGGCTTTTTGTGCATGTCGTTCTTCCCGTCAGAAACTCAGATTGGCCCGCACGCCGAAAATCTTCACCGCGTCGGCGGCCTGGTTGCCGGCCGGATGGCGGATGAAGCGGCATCGTCGTCGGCGAACGCGGGCACGGCCATGAACGAAGCTGCCAGCACGCCGATGCGTGTCAGGTTGCGCTGCGCCATTTCTTCAATAGCCTCCCTTCTTGCCGATGCCGACATAAGTGAAGTCGTATTCCACCTCGAAAGGTTTGAACCAAGGCCGCACGCCGGTGAGCCGGTCGGTGTGGCGGACGAAATGGCTGTGCGGGTTGGCGGATGGCGGATAGATCGTGTATTTGACGTGGTATTTGCCCGGCCCCATGAGCTTGACGTTGTCGCCGTAGTGCGGGCCGTCGTTTGCCACCATGGGCATGAAGTCGCCGCTGATCTTCTCGCTGCCGCCTTGCTTGGTGACTTCGTACTTAACTACGAGATAAGGTATCCAGGCGCCCTCGTCGAAGCCGTTGGGATTGTTGGCGAGCGCGTGGATGTCGGCTTCCAGATGTACATCGGAATCCTTGGTCGGACGCATCATGCCTTCCGGTTCCATTTCGACAGGCTGAAGGTAGACGGCGGCGATTTCCATGCCGTTGCGCTGCTGGGGCGTGCCGACCGGATATTCCACGGCCACGGCGGGGGTGGCGAGGGCTGCCGTCAAGGCGGCAAGGGCGACGGGGGTAACGAGTTTACGAAAATGCATGGGTTTCTCCCTTTTCCAAGGTTCAGTAGGCTGGCTGGTTGTCTGGCTGATTGAATAGCTGGTTACTTCCTCAAAATCAGTTTTCCGTGATGATTCAACATGGCAGCATGTTATCAGGAATAATTCCCATTCGCAAACGCTCCTCGGGATGAGCCGACTTACGCAAGGCCATTCACCGCCCCGAAACAACCCGAATTTCCCTCCTGCCGAGGCCCGGATCCACCGCTTGATTCGCATTCTTCACCTCCATGCAAGAAATGCGAATCATTGTTATTTAAAGAGATAAGCCTGTCAATGTCGTGATGTATGGCGATTCAGGACATGCGTGTCCAGATCCTCGCACCTGCCCCAACCGCCGATCTCGGAGCAGCGTGGCCATGAAGTTGGCGCCCAAAAGTTCGCCGGGATCGAGGGCTATCAACAATGGCGCGCCATTCACGCAGACTTCCATCAGGCGGCCACTCGGGTCATGACTCTGGCGCAAGGGGAGATCACCGCGCCCAGCTTGACCAGGCCCATCTCGCGCGCCAGACGCACCACCTGCACGAACAGGGTAAGCGGCCAGCGAACCCATCTTGGCGCCAGCCTGGGCGCTGGTCAGGAGGTCGCTGCTGGGGCGAGGCTGACGTTGTGCTCGCTGCCCAATGGTGCGGCAGCAGTTCAGCCAGTCGGCTGTTCGGCCAGGTCGGCAGTCTCGTGAACACGTCCTTGAGGTAAGCCCAGGGATCGAGCCCGCACAGCTTGGCCGATTCGATCAGGGTCATCAGCGCGGCGGCGCGCTCGCCGGCCTGGCGCGAGCCGACGAACAGCCAATTCTTGCGCTCATGCGAAGCTTCGCATAACAGGAATAAGGCGAACTTCGCTTTTATGCGAAGTCAGCACGACGCGGGGCACCGGTGACGCAGCGCCGCGCCAGTCTGATCTGCTACTGGACTTCGCATAAGAAGTCGCGTCTCCTGGGGTGCCAACCCCACATCAGGAGATCGCGATGGATGCCTTCGAATTCCTCACGGAGCCGGCCGCGGCTCGACTTCGAGCCAGCGCCTTTGCGCCGTTCGTTCAGCCGTTCTGGGATCGACTGTCTGAGCAGCGGTACGCGCCTGGTACTGCTCGCCAGTACATGAACTGCGTTGCCCACTTCGCCCACTGGTCAAGACGACGGCGCTTCGCCCTTCAGAGCCTCAATCAACACGTCGTTGCCTTCATCGACGAACACCTGCCTCGCTGCACCTGCGCTGCCCCGGTGCAGCGCAGCCGCAACCAGGTCCGCGCGGCTCTGCAGCATCTGAAGGCTGTTGTCTGCGCTTCGGGCGTCCAACAGGACGATCGTCCTGGCAACCCGGTCGATGAGCAATTGCTGCGCTTCGACGACCACCTGCTGCACGCCAAGGGACTCGCTGGCAGCACGCGCCTTCGGCGCTTGGCGATCGTTCGCGCGTTGCTGTCCATGACCTCGAACTCGACGACGCCGTCGGCCGAGGAACTGCGGCAATTCCTGGCCCAAGAGCTTTCGCGGGTGAGCGCCGCCAGCGGCGGCGTCACCGCGACGGCCGTGCGCAGCTACCTGGGCTTCCGTGCCTTCGAGGGCGATCGCGTCGAGCACCTACTGCCGGTGGTTGCCGCGCCGGCGCATTGGCGTCTTGCACCCTTGCCACAGACGCTCGCGCCCGACGAGGTCAACCGGCTGCTGGCTGCCTTCCCTGCGGACCTACCGTCGCGCCTGCGCTGTTACGCCCTGGTGCGCTGCGTCGTCGACCTCGGACTGCGCAGCAGCGAGGCGATCGCGCTGGAACTCGACGACATCGACTGGGTGGCCGGCACCGTTCGCATCGTCGGGAGCAAATCGCGACGAGCCGATGTGCTGCCGCTGCCGCAACTCACCGGCGCTGCCATTGCTGACTATGTGCGGTCGGAACGCCGCCCCCAGACTACGAGCCGCCGTGTCTTCGTTCGGCACGTGGCGCCTGTCGATGAACCAGTGGCCGCCGACGTCGTCAGGCGTGCCGTGCGCCAGGCGTATCGCCGCGCCGGGTTGCCGTACACCCGGGTGCACATTCTTCGGCACACGCTGGCCAGCCGGCTTCTCAACACCGGCGGCACGCTCAAGGAGGTCGCCGATGTGCTTCGCCATCGCGAGCTGGACACCTCGCTCATCTACGCCAAGGTCGACTTCGGCCGGCTGCTCGCGGTGGCCATGCCGTGGCCCGGGAGCCGGCCATGAGTGCGGCAACACCCATGCAAGAGGCTGTGGAGCACTATCTCCAGGATCGCCGCCGCCTGGGCTTTGCGCTGACAGCTCCCGCCACCGAGCTCGCGCGATTTGCCCGGTACGCCGACACACGAGATCACCGAGGCCCACTCACGCAGGAGCTGCTGCTGGGTTGGGCACGGGAACATGTGCATCGGACCAGCGACGTGACTGCAGCACGCCGGCTGGAGATCGTGCTTCCATTCGCTGCGCATTACCGGCAGTTCGAGCCGGCCACGGAGATTCCTCCCAGGGGCATCCTTGGCCGTGGTCATCGGCGCCTGGCACCGCACATTTACACGGACCAGGAGATCATCCAGTTGCTCGACGCAGCCGGTCGACTCACCTTGACCTGGCCTCTTCGAGCGCTGACCCACCGCAGCCTGTTCGGGCTGATCGCAGCGGCCGGCCTCAGGCTGTCCGAAGCGTTGATGCTCACGCTGGGCGACGTCGACCCGCAGGCCGCCGCGCTCACCGTGCGCCAGACCAAGTTCCACAAGTCCCGCCGCCTGCCGCTTCATTCGAGTACGGTACAGGAACTCGAGCTGTACCGGCAAGCGCGAAACCGATGCCAGAGCACCGAGGACAGCGCCCCGTTCTTCGTTTCGCACGATGGTGGATATCTGCCCACGCGCACGGTAGAGAACGTCTTCCGGCGGCTGCAACCAGGACTGGGCTGGCGCGCCCGCGGCGACCATCCGTATCCCCGGATCCACGATCTGAGGCACACGATGGCGGTGCGGCGCCTGCAGCGCTGGCGCGAATCTGGTCAGTCCATCGACCACGCGATGTTCTGGCTGTGCACCTACTTGGGCCACGCCAAGATCTCCGACACCTACTGGTACCTGTCCGGCATTCCGGAGTTGATGGACACCATCGGCGCGCGGTTCGAGCGCTTCGTCGGCGTCGTCGAGCAAGGGGGCGAGTGATGAGCCACCAGACCGCACCGACGTTCGCCGGCCTCGTGCAGGAATTCTTCACCGACTACATGGTGCAGCAGCGCGCCTTGAGCCCACGCACGGTGGCTTCGTACCGGGACACCTTCGTGCTGTTGCTGCGCTTCGCCGAGGACAAGCTGCGCCTGCCCGCACACGGGATGACGATGACCGACCTCAGTGCCCGGTTCCTGGCCGACTTCCTGGATCACCTGGAGGCTCAGCGGCACAACTGCGTGCGAAGTCGTAATGTTCGATTGGCCGCGGTAAGGGCGTTCCTGAAGTTCGCCGCCAGGCGCGACCCGGCCAACCTGGGCGTGATCGAGAACGCGTTGGCCGTGCCGATGAAGCGCTTCGAGCGCAGGATGGTCGGCTTCGTGCCGCACGAGCAGATGCTGGCGGTGATCGACGTGGCGAGCGACACCTGGATCGGGCAGCGGGACCGACTGATGCTGACGCTCATGTTCAACACCGGTGCCCGCGTCTCCGAGATCATCGGCGTGCACGTGGCCGACGTCGTGCTCGGGCCGAGCAACAGCATCCGGCTGCACGGCAAGGGGCGCAAGCAGCGCTCGCTCCCGCTGTGGAAGAGTTCGGCTCGTGCCGTGCGCGACTGGCTGCACCTGAATCCGCAGTTGGGCCAGGAGTCGCCGCTGCTGCCCACGCGAGACGGACGGGCGATGACCAGAGCCAATGTTGCCCAGCGGTTGAAGCTGGCCGTCAAGGTGGCGTCGGTCAAACACGCGCAGCTCAAGACGATGTCGGTGTCGCCGCATATCGTGCGGCACTCGACTGCGATGAGCCTGTTGCAATCCGGCGTCGACCCTTGTGAGATCGCGCTATGGCTGGGTCACGAGAGCCCTTCGACAACTCACATGTACGTCGAGGCTGACTTGGCCATGAAGGAGCGCGCGCTGGCACGGCTGAAGCAACCGGAGATCAAGCAAGCGCGGTACCGCGCGCCGAAGGCCCTGTTGGCGTTCCTACAAGGGCTGTGATTATGCGAATCACCGTCGGCGCCCTGGGGCGACCCTGCCCAGGGTGCCGACACAACAGCGTCGTGCTGACTTCGCATAAAAGCGAAGTTCGCCTTATTGCGCCCCAGCGCGATGGGCCGCATGGCGCGTTCGGCGGCGTTGTTGTCGATGGCCACGCGCGCATCGTCGGCGAACACACTCAGCGCCGCCCAGCGCCCGAGCGTGTAGTCGATCGCGCGCGCCGTGGCGTCGGCCTTGGCCAGTCTCGGGCGCTGCTCGAGCAGCCAGGCGTGCAGTGCGTCCAGCAGCGGCTGGCTATGCTGGCGACGTCTTCGCAATCGCTCTCCTTCATCGAGTTCGCCGATCTCCTGCTCGAGACGATAGAGCGCGCCGATGCGCTCCAGCGCCTCGGCGGCCAGGGCGCTTTGGGTCAGCTTGTGGGCCTCGAAGAACTTACGTCGCGCATGCGCCCAGCAGCCGGCCTCGCGGATGGCGCCGCCTGCGAACAGTGCCTTGTAGCCGCTGAAGTCGTCCACCACCAACGTGCCCGACCAGCCGCGCAGGAACTCGCGTGCATGCGCGCCGCCGCGGCTGCCGCGGTAGTCGTACACCACCAGCGGCAGCTGCGCGCTGCGGTAGACCCACACATAGGCGCGGTGCGTCTTGCCCGCGCCGGGCTTGAGTTCGGCCACCGGCGTCTCGTCGGCGTGCAGCACCAGCTGCTTCAGCACGGCGGCCCGGATGGCCGCGGCCAGCGGCTGCAGCCACACCCCGCCCATGCCGATCCACGACGTGATGTTCGAACGCGGCACGCGCACCCCGGATCGCGCGTAGATCTCCTCTTGCCGGTAGGCCGGCAGGTGGTCGTCGTGCTTGGCCACGATCACTTGCGCCATCAAGCCGGGGGCCGGGATCCCTTTGTCGACAACCTGCGCGGGCATCGGCGCGGCCAGCACCGTCTGGCAGCAGGCGCAGGCGTACTTGCCGCGGATGTGCCGATGCACGAAGAAGCGTGCCGGCTCGCAGTCGAGCTGCTCGCTGATCTCCTCGCCGATGCGTTGCAAGGCATGGCCCTGCGGGCACAGGCCGGAGTCGATCTCGTAGCGGTGCTCGATGCGCTCGAGGTTGCCGGGCAGCGGCTGGCGCTTCGGACGGCGCTTGTTCGGGTTGCGACGCTCCTCAAGGGCGGCGCGGTCCTCGGCCTGTTCCTCCTGCTGCAGCAGCGCCTGCGTCTTGGCGTCGAACAGCTCGCCCTGGTGGCTGTCCAGGCTCTCGCTGGACTGGCCGAAGCGCCAGCGCTTAAGCCGCGCCACCTCCAGGCTCAACGCCGCGTTCTTCTGCGCCTGGTGCTTGACCTCGGCCGAAAACTGCTCGATCAGACCTCGGGCGTACAACGCGGCCGGGTCCTCGCCCAGCGCGCGCAGCTTGTCGTCATCGATCGCCTCCACCATGACGGCCATTCTCGCGCGCATGCGCGTGCGAGCCAAGCCGAGCTTGCCCCGATGGACAGCCTTCAGATCACCCGGATCGCCTCGGCGCGTGCGGCCGCCGTCATGCGCTGCCACGGCAGCCCGGCCACCAGCCAGTCCCATTGCTGCGCACTCAGGCGCACCGCGGCGCCTTCGTCCTGCGGCCAGGCAAAGCCGCCTTGCTGCAGCCGCCGCGTGCACAGCCACATTCCCGCACCATCGAACACCAGCACCTTCAGCCGCGTCGCGCGCCGGTTCGCGAACACGTAGGCATGATGCGGCTGCGCCGCGCCGAATCGCCCGATCACTTGACCCAGCAGGCGGTCGATGCCCCCGCGCAGGTCGCTTACGCCCACCGCCAGCCAGACCGCCTCGATGCGAATCACCCCAGCCATGCCCGCAGCCACTGCGCCCACTCGGCCGCCGCCGACACCGGCCAGTCGACCTGCGCCCGGCGCGTCCCGGCCTCGCACACGATGCGGGCACATCCCATAGCCATCGTCACTTCGCTGGGCTGCACCTTCACGAACGCCGTCGCTGCGCGCCCTGTGGCGGTGTAGGCATCCCCGGCAAGCCGCGCCCGCCACCTCGGCGCGTGCGATGCCCAACCGCGCAGATCCAGGTACTTGATGCCCCGCGTTTGTGCAAAGGCGTCGCCGCTCAGGCCGCTGGCCTCGTACGCGTCAACCGCCGCCAACCGTTCCCGAACCTCGTCCTCGCTGAGCTTGTCCTTGCGCAACCGACTGACCATGCCAACCTCCATCGCCCCCGAAAACCGCAGCTTCGCAGCCTCGGCTCTCGGACTCAAGATGGGTTCGCTGGCCGCCTACCGAACAGGTCCGAGAACTCCTTGAGGTGCAGCGCACGGAAGTCCCGAATCGTGCGGTGCTTGGGAAGGTTGCCTGCCGCCAGCATCCGCAACGCCAGATCCTCGTGCATACGTCGCTCAATCTTGCGCTAGCTGAACACTCCGGTGGCATAGCCGTACCACAGCACCTTGTCCATCATCGCCGGATGGAAGGGCTGGTTGCGCGCTCCGCCGCCCTCATAGCGCGCGTAGAGCGCGCACAGGTCCAGCGTGCCGATCGGGTCGTGGATGAAGTAGGCCAAGTGGCCCGGCGGCAGCCAGTCCTGCGGCGCCGCCGGCAGCAGCATCACCTGGTCCAGCTCATAGGGGCGGTAACTCGTGGGTATACATGCAACGCCGCAATGCGCTGCCCAGTCCCCCGTCCCGCAGGGTTGCCCCCAGACGGGGATGGCTGCAAGGCTGGTCACTGCTTCATCAAGAATCCATGCGTCCTCCAGCAGTCCAGCGGATTGCGCACGGCGGGCCTGTCCGTCAATTGATCATGCATACGGAAGCAGGCCTGAATTTGCGCCTCCCGGGTCTGCACCCCATTGCTGCCCGCAGCAAACGCCGGATAGGCGGCGCCCAGCATCAGCAGGGGGGTGATGACGATCAACAGTTTTTTCATGGCAATTCTCCAGATGATTGGAATGCAGCAGCGCTGACACAGCAGCCAAGACATGGGGTTGGCTGCTGTGGCAACCCCACATGGAAGACTTCGCCTCGCCGGGATCGCCATGCAGACCGTTCCGGCCATCTCTGCACAGCGCCGCGAATTCACGCATCACATCATCCCGCGCATCATGGCCGGCATGCCCTCCTTGGCGAAACGGTCGAGTTCGCGGGAGTGGGCCTTGATCACGGCGACCATCTCCGGGTCGGAGGAGGTCTCGGTCACGGCCACGCCATCGGGCAGGATGTCGAGCTTGCGCTGGTACTTGGTCGGGTTGGCGAACATCTGCGGCACGCTATTGCTCATGGGGTAGGGAAAGGGGCGGTCCTGCGCCAGCCGCGCATACATGTCCACCACATGTTCTTGGATCAGCGCTGCGGTGGCGGGGTCGGCCGAGGTGGTCACGTCATGCACCCCGTTGGGCAGTTCCTTGACTTCGCGCCGGATGAGTTCGTGGCGCTCGAACAGTTCCATGCCGGTGCGCATGGGCCCGTTCATATTCCCCGGCGACATCATGCCGCCCATGCCTCCGCCCATCATCCCGCCCCCCGTCATCCCCTGGGCCTGGGCGGGCGGGGCGCCACGTCCGGTGAAGTAGCCCGCGACGGTTCCAACAAAACCCACAAGAGTGGTCACGAAAGAGCGACGTTGCATGATGGTCTCCAGGTTGAAGCAAAGGGGATGTACGACAAAAGAGGCATGGCGCTGATGGTCTCGTTCGGGCCGCCGCCGTTGGCGCTGCAGGCCTCGGAAGTTCGTCCCAGTTGGACTGCAACGGGCCTTCCCGAGTTCGGGTCGCAGACGGGAACGATGGCCGCACGATCATGGGCTTCATGCGGCCGCCTCCTGTCTGGGGTCTGAGCCCAGCCCCAGGCGCCGCTTCTGCCAGCAAGGCAGCCGTCAGCATGCCGCCAACCATGGGTGCGGCGATGCGCTTCATCACGTCGGCACCGGCGCCTTCGCTGAACATGATGGGCAGCAGGCCGCCGACCACCATGGTCAGGGTCATCGCCATGGGCCGCAGCCGCAGCAAGGTGCCCTCGACCACCGTTTGCTTGAGGTCGCCCCAGGTGTTGAGGCGGTCTTGAATCTTGCGCCGCTCCAGCGCCGCGTCAAGGTACAGCAGCATGACCACGCCGAACTCGGAGGCCACCCCGGCGGTGGCGATGAAGCCCACGCCCACCGCAACCGAGAGCTTGTAGCCCAGCCAGTCGACGTACCAGAATCCGCCCACCAGCGACAGCGGCAAGGTCAGCAGGATGATGGCGACCTCAGTGATGTTCTTGAAGTTGAAATACAGCAGGAGCGCGATCAGGCCGATCACCGCCGGCACGACGACCTTCAGACGCTGCACGGCCTGCTCCAGCGCCTGGTACTGCCCAACCCAGTCGAGCGTGAAACCGGGCTGCAGATGAACCTTCTGTGCCAGGGCCGCTTGCGCCGCGGCCACGTAGCCGCCGATGCTGGTGCCGGGTTTGAGGTCGATGTACACCCAGGAATTCAGGCGGCTGTTGTCGCTGGTGAGCATGGGCGGGCCGCCCTCGATGCGCAGCGTAGCCACCTGCGCCAACGGAATCTGGCTGCCCTCGGGCGTGGCAATGCGGCTTTCCATCAGCGTGGACAGCGACTGGCGCAGTTCGCGCGGGTAGCGCAGGCTGATGGGGAAGCGCTCCAGGCCGTTGACGGCGGTGGACAGCATCTGTCCACCGATGGCGGTCTCGACCAGGCGGTTCACATCCGCCACCGAAAGGCCGTAGCGCGCGGCTGCCAGCCGGTTGGTGTCGACCACGATGTAGCGCCCGCCGGTGGCCCGCGCCGCATAGGCGTTCTGGGTGCCCGGGACCGTTTGCAGCGCCGCCTGGATCTCCTGCCCCAGCCGGTTCAGGGTGTCGAGATTGCTGCCGGTGACCTTGATGCCGAGCGGCGTTTGCAGGCCGGTGGTCAGCATGTCCACCTGGCCCTTGATCGGCTGGGTCCAGGTGTTCGATACGCCAGGAATCTGCAGCGCCTGATTCATCTTCTCGATCAGCTTGGCGGTGGTCATGCTGGCCGGCCAGGTGCTGCGGTCCTTCAGGTTCACGACTGTCATGAACATCGAGATCGGCGTCGGGTCGGTCGCGGTCTGCGCCCGGCCCGCCTTGCCGAACACGCTCTCCACTTCGGGGAAGGTCTTGATGATGCGGTCGCTCTGCTGCAGGATCGCGGCGGATTGGCCGATGGAGATCGACGGATCCTGCGACACCGGCATGTACAGCAGGGTGCCTTCGTTCAAGGGCGGCATGAACTCCGAGCCGAGGTGCTTCCAGGGGAAATACAGGCTGGCCACGGCGACGAGGGCCAGCACGATGACCAGCCATGGTGCCCGCAGCACGCCGTGGATCAAGGGGCGGTAGAGCCAGATCAGCATCTGGTTCAGGGGGTTCTTCCCCTCCGGGCGGATATGCCCGCGGATGAACCAGGCCATCAGCAGCGGCACCAGGCTGATGGACAGGATGGCGGCCGCGGCCATGGCATAGGTCTTGGTGAAGGCCAGGGGCCGAAACAGCTTGCCCTCCTCGCCGCCGAGCGCGAACACCGGCAGGAACGACACCGCGATGATCAGCAGCGAAAAAAACAGCGCCGGCCCGACTTCCGATGCCGCCACCCTGGCCTTCATCCAGGGATCGGCGCCGGGATCCTGCTCCATATGCTTGTGCATGTTCTCGATCATCACGATCGCAGCGTCGGTCATCGCGCCGATGGCGATGGCGATGCCCCCTAGGGACATGATGTTGGCCGGAATGCCCTGCGCCCACATCACCAGGAAGGCGGCGAGGATGCCCAGCGGCAGCGACACGATGGCCACCAGCGCCGAGCGCGCGCGCAGCAGGAACAGGAATGACACCAGGGCGACGATCAGCGACTCCTCCAGCAGCTTCTCGGTCAGGGTGTGGATGGCGCGCTGGATCAGCGGCGCCTGACTGTAGGTGGTGACGATCTTCACCCCGGGCGGCAGCGAGGGCTGGATGCTGCGGATTTTGTCCTCGACTCGGCGGATGATGGCATCGGCGTTCGAGCCCTGGTTCATCATCACGATGCCTCCCACCACCGCGCCCTTGCCATCGAGGTCGGCGGCGCTGTTGGGCAGTTCCGGTCCGAACTGGACGCGGGCGACATCCTTGAGCGTCAGCGGCACCCCGCCGCGCGCCGCCAGCGGCGCGTTCTCCAGATCCCGCAAGGAGCGGATATAGCCGGTGGTGCGCACCATATAGCTGGCTTCGCCGAGATCGACCACCGAGCCGCTGGTCTCGCCGTTGGCGGCGCGGATGGCATCTTCCACCTGCGGCAGGGTGAGGTTGTAGGCCAGCAGGGCCTGCGGGTTCACCACCACCTGGTATTCCTTCACCATGCCGCCGACCGTGGCGACCTCGGCCACCCCCGGAATGCCCTGCAATTGGTACTTGAGGAACCAATTCTGCAGGGTGGTGAGCTGGCTCAGGTCCTGCGTGCCGCCGGTATCGGTCAGGGCGTACATGTAAACCCAGTCCACCCCCGAACTGTCAGGTCCCAGCGCCGGCGTCACCCCCGGCGGCAGCCTGGATTGCACCTGGCTGAGATACTGCAGCACCAGGTTGCGCGCCTGGTAGATGTTGGTGCCATCCTTGAAGATGACGTAGACGAAGGAGTCGCCGAACATCGAATAGCCGCGCACCGCGCGCGCGCCGGGCACCGACTGCAGGGTGGTCTCCAGCGGATAGGTCACCTGGTCCTGTACCACCTGCGGCGCCTGCCCGGGGTAGGAGGTCTTGATGATGACTTGGGTGGGGGAGATGTCGGGGATAGCCTCCAGCGGCGTGTTGCGCACCGCCAGGATGCCCGCGGCCAGCAGCATCAGCGCGCCGATCACCGTCAGGCTGCGGTTCTCGAAGCACCACTCCATGAGCCGCCGGATCATGGAGCGCTCCGGCCAGGGGCCATGTTCATCCCGGCCATCGACCCGGCGGCGGGTGGGGGCGCGGCTGCCGGCATGGCGGATGGTGTGACCGTCGGTGGGGTCGTTGGCCCCGCAGCGCCGGCTTGCGGGTCGCTCGCAGGCGGCATGCCTGGCATCGCTCCCGTGGCGGGTATGCCACTCGCGCCGCTCGTGCCGGCATGACCACCGAGCATGCGCGCCTTGACCGACTGGAACTGCGATTCGGAGTACAGCAGGAACTGGGCGCTTTCCACCACCTGGTCACCCGGCTTGAGCCCTCGGACGATGACCACCCAGCCGTTCGCCTCGGGCCCAAGCGCAACTTGCACCGGCAGGAAGTGGCCGCCCGTCTGCGCCAGCATGGCGTAATCGCCATCTTGCGTGCGCAGCACCGCGCTGCTCGGCAGCGCCAGAGCGGTTTGCGCCTGGGCCTGCACCATGGCGTTGGCAAACATGCCGGGGCGCAGAATGCCGCCGGGGTTGGCGAAGCTCAGGCGCGCGGTGATGGTGCGGGTTTGCGGGTCCAGCGTGGGGTAGAGAAAGTTCAGGCGCCCATCCCAATTCCTGCCGGGGTAGGCCGGAAGCTGGAGCTGCACGCCGTCGCCCAGGCGCACCCACGGCATCTGGTAGTCGTACAGCGCCACATTGACCCAGACCCGATCCAGATTGGCGATCTCGAACAGGCTGTTTTGCGACGAGACATAGCTGCCCTGGCGAATATTGAGCGCCGTCACCACCCCGCTCTCCGGTGCCAGGATGGGAACGTCGCGCATCGGCTGGCCCGAGGCCTCCAACTGCTTGAGCGCGGCCTCGGGCAGGCCCAGCAGCAGCAGGCGCTGTTTGGCCGCGGCCAGCAAGCCCTGGCTGTCGGCATGACCGTCGGCCGCGCCGGCCTGCTGGCGCGCAATGCTGTATTCCTGCTGCGCGCTGTACAGCTCGGGCGAGTAAATCTCCGCCAGCACCTGACCGCGCGCCACCGGGTCGCCCACGGCACGCACCTTGAGATGCACGACCCAGCCGGAGAAGCGCGGGGTGACGGTGGTGACGCGGTTCTGGTCCACGGCCACGGTGCCCACGGTCTGGATCGCCTGGCCCATGGGACGCATCTGTGCGGTCGTCAGGCGCACGCCCAGGTTTTGCGTCAGGCGCGGGTCGATGCGCAGCCCGCTGTCGTTGGCGCCGACTTCGGCCTGGGCGTAGACCGGCACGTAATCCATGCCCATGTTGTCCTTCATCGGACGGTCCGAATGGATCGCCGGATTCATCGGGCTGACCCAGTACAGCACCCGGCGCTGCGGCGCCGCAGCCGGGGCGTAGACCGGGACATAGTCCATCCCCATGTTGTCTTTCATCGGGTGGTCGGCGTGGATGGCGGCGTTCATCGGGTTGGCCCAGTACAGCACCCGGCGGCTTGCCGGCGCTGCTGCGGATGCTGTTGCGGAAGCCGGGGCCGCGGCGGCGTTCGGCGTCGCGGGGTCCGAGGCGCCGTGCGGCAGCCAGCGACTGGTCCAGAGGCCCGCACTGATGCCGACCAGCAATAGGCCGAGGCCGAGAGTGAAGGTTCGCAAATTCATGGCTGCTGCTCCGAAGGCGTTGTCAGGTAGTTGAGTTCGGCCAGGGTCGCCAGCAGATCCCGACGCTGTTGCAGAGTCTGGAGTTCAAGGGCAAAAACGGCTTGCTGCGCCTTCAGCACGTCGCTCATGCTGGCGCGGCCGTTGCTGTAGGCGGTGAGGGTGGAGTCGTACGCCGCATGCGCCAGCGGCAGCATGTGCGCGCGCATGCGCTGCCACTTCTCCTGCTGGCTGCGCATGCGCGCCGTGGCGGTGCGGATCTGCTGCTGCAAGGCCAACCGCTGGTCCTGCTCGTCGTAGCGGGCTTCCATCACCTGGGCGCGGGCGCTGTCGAGTTCCTGATCCAGCCGATGGTTGGAGAAGATCGGCAAGTTCATCGAAACCCCGGCGGAGAAAAAGTTGGGAGAGCCCGGAAAAAAGCTCTTGCCGTAGGAGGCTCCAACCGTGATCTCCGGCAGGAAATCCTTCTTGGCCACCCGCACGCCAGCCTGGGCGATCTGCACCTTGGCCTGGGCCATGCGCAGCAGCGGCTGGGTCGGGGGCGCTTGCTCGGGAGCCGTCGCGCCTGGCGACAAGCTCGGCCAGTCAGGATCGATCTCGGGCGTTTGATTGCTGCCGAGTGCCTGGGCAATGTCGGCCAGGGACGCCGCTTCATCCGCGGCGAGCGCGCTTTGGTCGTTGCGCAGTTCGTCCTCGGCGAGACGGGCGCGCAACACATCGCTCTGCGGTCCGTTGCCCGCGCGGTAGCTGGCCATGGCCGCGTCGACGTTCTCACGCGCCAGCGTCTGCTGCCGCTGCACCGTCGCCATGGCCTGGCGCGCGTACACCGCCGCAAGCCAGGCGCGTCGCAAGGCGAGAACCAGCTGCGCGCGTTTGGCTTCGCGGCTGAAGTGCTGCTCCGAGGCTTGCGCCTGCAGCTTGTCGCCTTCGAGGGCCAGCTTGCCGATCGGCGGAAAGCTCTGGCTAACGCCGACGCTGAGCATGGTCATGCTCTGCTGCGTCAGCGAGAAGCTGTTGGTGGGCAGGTTGACCGCGTCGAACGACACATGCGGGTCGGGCAACTGCGTGGCCGCCGCGGCCTGGTGCTGGATGGCGCGGATGCGCTGCGCGGCTGCGGCCAGACTGGGATTGCTCCGCGCCAGTTGCGCCTCGGCGGCACCGAGGGTCAGGGGCGCGGCTTGGGCGGGTGCGGCCAGGCCGGCGAGCAGTAGAAGCGTGACGAGAGCGGGGATGGCCGCCGGGCGTTCAGACCAGACGGATGACAACCGCCGGGCTTGCGCACGGCGGTACTGCAGGATGAGGGACATCGCTTTCCTCTTCGGCGGATGGAACGCTGCAAGGCCGCAGCGCTGATCGCAAGGCGAACACAAACATCGCCCGGTGAAGGTTCACCGGGACGGGTGCTGCCGAAGGGGTCAAACTTGGAGGCGAGCCGCGAGGAAAGGCGGCTTGGAGGGAGGCGGCGGATCGATGCGCCCGATGGGCAAGGCAGCTTGCTCAGGCTGAGCTTGGTGGACGGGCACCAAGCGTTGGATCAATGCCGCGTGAGGAAATGATGCGGCGTTGGACGTGCTGGAAACGGCAGCCGAGCCCAGGTCATGGCAGGCAGCTTGGCAAAACGCACGCTCGACTCGCGAATCGTCATGACCAGCGAGATTCGCTTGATGGCCGGCACCAACCATCGGCATGGCCGCCATGCCTGTGCAGCACGAGGCTGGCACGACCCGTATCGGGGCTGCCGTGGCTTGCATCCAGGGCAAGAGAACCAATGCGCAGACGAACGCCCAATAGCGGGAGAAAGTTCGAAAGGAGCGCATGAGTTTGAATGTGAGGGATGTACAGCTATTTGTGTGCAGGCATCGTAGCCAAAGTTCTGGGCTTGTCAATTAGGGCCCAGGAATGCCCGGGAAGACCCTGGTGGGCAGGGTCGATACCGTCAATGCGGCGATCGAGTCGTACCAAGTCATCCCGCACTCACCGGCGCAGCAGTCGCATCCCGTTGAACACCACCAGAAGGCTGGTCCCCGTGTCGGCGAACACCGCCATCCACAGGGTCGCCACTCCGCTCAGCGCCAGCACGAAGAACACGGCCTTGATGCCAAGCGCCAGTGCGATGTTCTGCTTGAGTATCATGGCCGTGCGTCGGCTCAAGCTGATGAAGTCGGCAATCTTGCGCGGGTCGTCGTCCATGATGGCGACGTCGGCGGTCTCCAGCGCCGTGGCGGTGCCGGCAGCCCCCATGGCGAAGCCGATCGTCGCGCGTGCCAGCGCCGGCGCATCGTTCACTCCGTCGCCGACCATGCCGACCGACCCGTAGCGCCCAAGAAGCTCCGCGACAGCGGCTTGCTTGTCCTGCGGCAGCAGATTGCCGCGTGCATCGGCGATCCCGAGCTGACCGGCAATCGCCCGTGCCGTGGCCGGGTTGTCGCCGGTCAACATGACCGGTTCGACATGCAGCGACTTGAGGGACGCAACGGCCTGCGCGCTCTCCGGCCTCAGGGTGTCGGCCACGCCAAACACGGCCACCGGGCCGGCCGCGTCACACAGAACGATGGCGGTTTTGCCGGCATTTTCCAGGACAGCAAGCCGCGCCTCCAGTGCCGCCGAACACCCCCCGATCTCTTCGACCAGGCGGTGATTGCCCAGATGCCAAACCTGACCGGCAATGCTGCCTGTGACGCCACGCCCCTGGAGCACGCCGAAATCGTCGACGGGCAAGACTGCGGCACCTGGCTGCTGCTCCCGCCAACCGGCAACCAGCGCCTGGGCGACCGGATGCGTGCTGTGGTCATCGAGGCTGGCGGCGATCCGCAAGGCTTGCGCGATCGGCATGTCGCCAAGCGGGATCGCATCGGCCAGCGCGGGCTTGCCGAGGGTCAGCGTGCCGGTCTTGTCGAGCGCCACGGCTTTGAGCAGCCGGCCGCCTTCGAGAAAAGCCCCGCCCTTGACCAGGATGCCATGCTTGGCCGCTGCCGCAAGACCGCTGACCACCGTCACCGGGGTGGAGACCACCAAGGCACAGGGGCAGGCGATGACCAGCATGACCAGGGCCTCGTACAGCCAGGAACTCCAGCCTCCGCCGGTCAGCAGCGGGCCGAGGATGGCCACGGCGATGGCGAAGACCACCACCGCGGGGGTGTAATACCGCGCGAATTGATCGACGAAACGCTGAGTCGGCGCGCGCTGTGACTGCGCGCTCTGGATGGCCAGGGCGATGCGGGCCAAGGTGCTGTCACCTGCCGATGCCGTGACGGTGGCTTCCACCACGCCATCGGCAACGATGCTGCCGGCATACAGCAGGTCACCCGCTTGTTTGTCCACGGGCAGGCTCTCCCCGGTGATCGGCGCCTGGTTCAGCGCAGCACGGCCGAACTCGACGCGTGCGTCCAGCGGCACCCGCGCGCCGGCGCGTACCCGAATGCGGCTGCCGACGGCCACCTCGGCCACGGGCTTGGCCTCCCAGGCTTCGCCGGCCTTGACCTCGGCGGTTTCCGGTGCGATTGCCGTGAGCGCCTTGATCGCGTTCCTGGCACGCTCCAGCGACAGCGCCTCGATCGCCTCGGCCACGGCGAACAGGAACACCACCATCGCCGCTTCCGGCCACTTGCCGAGAGCCACGGCCCCGGCCACGGCGATGGACATCAGGAAGTAGATGTTGAGGGTCAGGTTCTTGAGCGCGATCCAGCCTTTTTTGAGGGTCGGCAGGCCGGCGCTCACGATGGACACAGCGGCAAGCGCCATCACCATCCATGAGGTCTCTCGCCCGGTCGACCAGGCGATGATCTCGGCCGCGACCGCGGCGACGCCAGCCACGGCGAGCAGACCTTTTTGCCGTGGGCTCAGCGCCGGGGGAAGCACGGAAACCGGCGCATTGGCGTCCAACAACGTGGGCGCCATGTCCAGCCTCTCCAGCGCTGCGGAAATTCCCCGGGGCTGGTCCAAACGGTGATACACCGTGAGTTCCCGATTCAGGAGGTTGAAGTCGAGCTGGACAACCCCGGGCATCCCCTCCAGCTTGTTGCGGATCAGGCGCTCCTCGGTCGGGCAGTCCATCTTGTCGATGCGGTAGCGCACCCGACTGGTTCCTTCGGGTGCCGGATTGGACTTGCAAACCCCTGTCAGACAGTCGGTCTGTGTCGCCGGAGCGCAGCAGGCATCGGCCGCCGCGTGCGTGTGGTGATCGTGGTCACAGGCGGGTCCATGGTCTTGCGCCTGGACAGGCAGGCGTAACGCTGTGCTGGTGTGGTCGTGCTGGCTCATGATGGCGGATCTCGGTGAACAGTGCGATCATTGAACAGCCTGTACCTGCTACAGGGTCAAGTGCTTTTGCACGAGAGGGGAATGCATCATGCGAATCGGGGAATTGGCGCAGCGTGGCCACTGCGACGTGGAGACGGTGCGTTTTTACGAACGCGAGGGCTTGCTGGACGCGCCCGCCCGCGAGGGCAACGGCTATCGCAACTACACCAGCGTCCACCTGATGCAGCTCAACTTCATTCGTCACTGCCGCTCTCTGGGCATGGGATTGCCGGACGTGCGGGTGTTGCGCGGCTTTCAGGAACATCCTGAATCGGCGTGCGACGATATCAACCAGTTGATCGACCAGCAGATCGCGCGCATCCACCATCAGGTCGAATCACTGCGCCTGCTGGAGCAGCAGTTGCACGCGTTGCGCGAGACCTGCCAGGCCAACCGGACGGCGAGCGACTGCGGCATCATGCAGAACCTGCAACAGGCCGCGGCCGGCGGGCCATGCGAATGCCATGCGGAGCCGGTCGATCGGCCCGGAGCGGATCCTCGAGGTGGCGGGTCGGCGTGAGCGTAGGCGTGGGTCGGCGAAAGATGACAGAGTTTTAATGTCCCTGTCATGAACGGGACAGCGTTGCGGCGCTAAGGTGGAAACAAGCTGGTTTCCATACGGCGGAGCGGATTGATAGTCCGCTCCGCCGGCGCAGCCATCCGATTCAGGAACAAGACGGTCCCCATGAACACCACCAGCGTCATCGATGTCTCCGGGCTGGTGTCGAGTCTCTCCGCCCGCGGGGTCGAAAAGCAACTCCGGCGCCTGCCCGGTGTCAGCGACGTGCAGGTCAACTACGTCGGGGGCGGCGCCACGGTCGTGCACGACGCGACATTGACAAACGTGGCCGCACTGCAGGCGCAGGTCGAGCGGTGCGGCTATCACTGCCGTGGCGAGTCGGTTCCCGACCACCTGTGCGAGCCGCATGCGAAGGACGCCATGGCGCACGACATGGGTCACGGCGCCGGCATGGATGCGCGCGCCATGGCACGGGACATGCGCAACCGGTTCTGGGTGTGCCTGTTGTTCACGGTCCCGCTGTTCGTGTACTCGCCCATGGGCGGCCTGTTCGCGCCCCCGGCGCCGCCCTTCGGTGTCGGGCTCAAGTACTGGCTGTTCGGCCTGGCCAGCGCCGCGGTGATCTATCCGGCCTGGCCTTTCTTCGTCGCGGCGGGACGCGCATTGCGCAACGGTGTGCTCAACATGGCCGTGCTGGTCGTGCTCTCCGTCGGCACAGGCTATCTGTTCAGCGTCGGCACGACCTTTTTCTTCGAGGGCGCGCAGTTCTACGAGGCCGTGTCGGTGCTGCTGGTGTTCATCCTGCTGGGGCACTGGCTCGAAATGCGCGCCCGCGCCGGCGCTTCCGAGGCGATCCGCGCGCTGATGAACCTGGCGCCGCCCAAGGCGACGGTGCTGCGCGACGGTGCAGAATTCACGGTGGCAACCTCCGAGGTGCTGCCGGGCGACGTGGTGCTCATCCGCCCCGGTGACAAGATTCCGGTGGATGGCGAGGTGCTGGAAGGCGCCTCGCAGGTCGACGAGTCGATGCTGACCGGCGAGTCGATGCCGGTGGGGAAAAAACCCGGCGACGCGGTGATCGGAGCGACCATCAACAAGAGCGGCAGCTTGCGCTACCGCGCCACCAAGGTGGGCGCCGACACCGCGCTGGCGCAGATCGTCAAGCTGGTGCAGGAGGCGCAGAACTCCAAGGCGCCGGCGCAATTGTTGGCCGACCGCGCATCGCAATGGCTGGTGGTGATCGCCGTCCTGATCGGCGTGGCGACCTTCGTGTCCTGGTACGTCGTCCTCGGACAGCCGCTGCTGCTGGCGCTGGCACTGACCATCACCGTGTTCGTCATCGCCTGCCCTGACGCGCTCGGCCTCGCCACTCCGATGGCGGTGATGGTGGGGACGGGGCTCGGCGCCATGAACGGCATCTTGTTCAAGAACGCTTCCGCACTGGAGGACGCGACCCGGTTGAACGTGGTGGTTTTCGACAAGACCGGTACGCTGACCCTGGGGCAGCCGGAAGTGGTCGAGTTGGCGTTGGCTGCCCGCATCGCGGAAGACGACCTGCTGAAGACCGCCGCGGCCGTGGAGAAATTCTCCGAGCATCCGCTGGCGCTAGCGATCCTCAAGCGCGCCCGGGGCCTTGCACTGGAACCCGCCGGCGCGTTCACCAATGTCGACGGCATGGGTGCCCGGGCAGAACTGGGCGGCGACACTGTGCTGCTGGGCAACGCCAAGTTGATGGCGCTCGACACGGTGGACATGAACGGCCTCGAGGCCGCATCGCAGCGCCTGCAGGGACGGGGGCGCACGGTGGTGCACGTCGCGCGCGCAGGGCGGCTGATCGGCCTCGTCGCCATTGCCGACGCCGTGCGCCCGACCTCAGCACCCACCGTAACGGCGCTCCACGCAAGGGGCGTGCAGGTGGCCATGCTGACCGGCGACAACCGGGCGACGGCGGAGCGCATCGCCCGCGAGATCGGCATCGACATCGTGCTGGCCGACGTGCTGCCCGGCGACAAGGCGGCAAAGGTCAAGGAGTTGCAGGCGCAGGGAAAGCGAGTCGGCATGGTGGGCGACGGCATCAACGATGCACCGGCGCTGACGCAGGCCGACGTCGGCTTCGCCATCGGCGCCGGAACCGATGTGGCGATCGAAAGCGCCGACGTGGTTCTGATGAAAAGCGATCCGTTAGATGTCGTCGGCGCGATTGTGCTGTCGCGCGCTACGCTGCGCAAGATGCATCAGAACCTATGGTGGGCAGTGGCCTACAACGTCATTGCGTTTCCAGTGGCTGCAGGAGTGTTCTACCCCTTCACCATCAGCCCGGAAGTGGCGGCGCTCGCCATGTCGGGCAGCTCGGCGCTGGTGGCAGTCAATGCCCTGATGCTCAAGCGCACCCGGTTGACCGGCATTCACATCGGCCCGGCCACGAGCGCCGTGGCTGGGCCGCAGGTAGCAACAGCGCAGGCGTGACATGCAGTGGACAGAGCCATGCGCCATACGATCCCATCAAGGACCGTGCACCACCATCTTCAACCCGTTCATTCCTTTCCAAAACTCGGAGAGTTACCCATGAGTGACTACGTCTTTACCGTGACCAGCCCCAAAGGCTTCGAGGCCACCGTGCAAGCGGCGACCGAGGCATTGCAACAGGAGGGCTTCGGCGTACTGACCACCATCGATGTGGCCGCCACGCTTAAGGCCAAACTCGGCATCAAGGAACGTCCCTACCTCATCCTCGGAGCCTGCAATCCGCACTATGCCCATCAGGCCTTGCAAGCCGAGCCGGATATTGGCGCGCTGCTGCCCTGCAATGTCGTCGTGCGGGAAGAGGCGGACGGCAGGGTCAGCGTAGTGTTCATGGATCCAGCGGCCGTGCTCGGCATGGTCAAGCGCCCCGAGGTGGACAAACTCGGCGGCGAAGTGCGCGACAAGCTCAAGCACGTCGCCGAGGCCCTGCGCGCCTGAGGGCTGGGTCGGAGCCGTCATCATCAAGGCGCTGATTCGGTCCAGCCGGTCGGTGCCTGGTTATTGTGAACATTCAAAGGGAGCATGGTCATGGGCTATGGATATGGAATGATGGGCGGATGGGGCGGCTTCGGTTTGGGCTGGCTCTTCATGCTGGTGTGGTGGGGTTTGATTCTCGCCGTGCTTGTGGGTTTGATCCGATGGCTGTTCACGGGCCATTCGGGCGATTCCGGGGCGCGATCCGACAGCAAAAGGCACTTGGACATTCTGAAGGAGCGCTACGCCCGCGGGGACATCGACCGCGACACCTACGACCGCATGCGGCGCGAGCTGGAAAGCTGAGGTCCGGATCATGAAACCGCTACCGAAGTGGTTGCTCGCGCTGGCGATCGTGCTGTTCGCTTTTTACCTGCTCTTAATCCCCGAATTCGGCGCTGTCCCCTTCTGGGGTCAGCGATGGGAAGCGGGCGCACCGCCCCCCTGGCGTGAAAGGGTCGGCTGGTGGGGACCACGATTCGGATACGGCATGATGAACGGCCCGGTCAGGGACTGGGGTGCGCTCGGCGTTCAGGGCGATCACGGCTATGGTGACGACGGCGGTTATGGCTACGGCATGATGGGCGGGGGCATCTGGCCGGCGGCCAGGGGCACTTGGCAGGAAACGTTCACGCCGCAGCAGCGTGTGCGCATTGGGCAGATCCAGGCCGAGGCCTTGCGTCAGGAAGGCGCCTTGCAGGCGCAGCTCTACACCGCTCGCGCCAACCTGCTGGCGGTCAACTCCGTGGCCAAGCCCGATCCGGCGGCACAGGCCAAGGCCGGCGCCGCGGTTGCCGAAATCCTGCGGCAAATCGTCCAAATACGCCTTCGGGCGGAGCAGCAAATCCAGGTTGCGTTGAGCGCCCCGCCGCAGCCGACAGCGACATCGTCAGCGCCCGGCTCCTGACCTGTGCGACGGGTGGGTTCTGGGATGCAGGGCGGGCCACTACGGCGAGGCAACATTAGCCCGCTGAATCTGAGCCCTGGGGCCGCTGGGCCATGCCGAGTTTCGTGGACGCCGCCGGCGGTATCCCTCGAGCACGCATGGATGTCGCGTTCATCGCGACGAAGCGATAAGCGTTGCGGGTGGAAGACATAGCCCCTTGTCAGCACAGGCTTGGACCCGCACCTGTAGGTGGACACTGCGCAGGCTGGACAGACCGGGTAGTGCGATGCGTGTGCCATTTTCGTAGACCCGGATGATCTTGCCGTCGGCCCGTAGGCCAATGTCCTGACCAGGTGGGTAGCTCGGCTGGAGATCCAGCCCGTGGCCGCCACGTTGCACGACGATCGTGACAGGGATCAAGTAAGGAGCCGACGGCGGATTTGCGTACACATGCCAGCCCGGCTGGATGTGCAACGTCACCACCGCATCGCGGCCATCGATCGCGGCGCCAGCGCGAACCTTCATGGAGGAGTCGACGAGGTTGGCGGGGGTGCTCGCGCCGAAGCCAGGAGGGTGGGTGGCCCGGATCAGCAACATGGCAGCAAGCACAAGGGCAAGAACGATGAGCGAGGCGATGGCAATGCGTAGGGTTCTTGGATTCATCATGAGTTCTCTATCGATGGATGGCATTCAAATCGCCGAGGAGCGCGTCGGCCGTGAACAATCCTGAAAGATGATCGATCTTCCGCCCATGTCGATCCAGGATGGCCACGAACGGCAGGCCATCCCCGCCGTATGCGGCAAGCAGCTGTTGCAGTTCTGGGTTGGGGCGCGTCAGGTCGACTTGCAGTGGGACGACACGACCGGCGCGCAGGGCTTGCACAACGCGCGAGTCGCGGTAGACGGTTTTCTCCAGAAACCTGCAATTCAGGCACCACTGCGCGGTGAACTCGACCAGCGCAGGTCGATGCAGACTGGCAATCTCGGTGATCTGAGCTGCCTTGAGCGGCTGCCAGGGGATGCCCTGCGATGGGGCGGGCCAGATCCCCGCACTCAGGTAGACCAAAGCCAGTGAAGGAAGGCTCGATAGTGGCGCGGCCCAGCGGGAGGCATGATCTGCGGCGCGAAAGCTCGTTGCGAAGACCCACAGCATGATCCCGACAACCAAGCTGAACCATAGCGCTTTGTCGAGCATGGCTGGAACCAGGCTTTGCGCGAAAAAGATCGCGGCGCCGGCAAGCAGCCAACCGAAGCTTTGACGCACGACATCAGTCCAAGCCCCTCCACGTGGCAGCCGATCGAGAAGTCCGGGCTTCAGAAGCAGAATGGCATAGGGCAGAGCCATGCCAAGACCAATCGCGATGAATATCATCACGATGTCGACGGTTGGCCGGGTGAGGGCAAACACAAGGATCCCACTCAGCAAGGGGCCGGTGCAGGGCGTCGACAAAAGGGCACTGACCAAGCCGGAGATCAGCGGCTCGGCAAAACGCCCACCGCTCATTTTTGCGATGGCGCTCGGAATCGGTAATCCGCGCCCCGTGAAATTCATCACGGCCATCACCAGCAGAATGATGACCAAGCCAGTCAGCACGGTCTGCGACTGGAACAGCACGCCCCACTGAAGATGCAAGAGAGCTGTCGCCAGCCCCAGTGGTGAGAAAACTACCCGCGACCCTGCAGCGAAAAGGCCAGCGTACCAAGCACGGGCCGCTGGTTTTTCGCCGGCAGCGCGCAGGATGACTCGGACCTTGATTGGAATGACTGGCAGCACGCATGGCGTTAGGTTGAGCAACACGCCCGCGCCGAGCGCGAGGAGGACTTCGAGGATGAGCGAGATGTCCATGGGGCTTGGTCCTTTCAAGCGTTTTTAGCCAGTTCGTGTTGGATCAGCCGATCAAGTTCAGAAAAGTCTGGCTCGCCGAGAATCCGCTTGACGATGTTCCCTTGCTTATCGACCAGAAACGTGGTCGGCGTCAGGCGCACGTCGTAAAACTCGCGAGCCAGACGGCCGCCCACGTCTTTGGCAACCTCGAACGGCAAATGCCGGGTCGAGGTAGCTCATATCCACCGCGATGAACTCGAAATCCCTTCCCTTGAATCGCTCGTACGTCTTGACCATTTTGGGCATTTCCTTGATACAGGTGGCGCAGCTCGTGGCCCAGAAATTCACCAGATAGACCTGGCCTCGCAGGGAAAAGGTCGAAAGCGTTCTTCCAGACAGCAGCACAAACGTCGCCTGCGGGACAGCCGACTTCCTAGCCAGGACAAAATAGGCCATGCCGGCCATGACGAACACCACGATGGCGGCAATTGTGAAACGCACACGCATGATTTCACCTCGATCGATGTTTTCAAGAAGACTGTGGCGATCGGCTCCCCCAGTTTCATCGCGGAACGATGCTCTCGGACCGGGTCCGGAGGCTGGTCGTTTGGATGAGCCGGGGACAGAAAGCGACCTCGCAGATTGACCTGCTGCCGCAGCGCTGAGGCCGGGCGAATGCCGGCTTTGAGGGGTGATCAGACCCTGGGCGGGTGATAAGGGGCGTCCGGCGCCGCACTGGCGACGAGACGTGTATGAAATTCCGGCATGGGGGCCGAACTCTGCACAAACTGCCAAGCGAGTGACGTGGAGGCCATCGCCAACGCGATACCGCAGGGGACAGGGCAAAGGGCATGTCCAACTACCGGATGACCCAGGCGGACATCCGGCGTCATCGACCAACTGCGCTCTAAGGCGTCGAGGTAATGCTGCGGCTTTGCTTGTTGCAGGTCTGCGGCCGATATGCCAGTGCGCGACGCCGCCATCAGTGCTTGGCCTTGCTCGTCGGGGCAGTGACCCAGCATGGTCGTGAACGTCGTGGCATCGCCCATAGCGGCCCAGCCTTGCAGCGGCAGCAAAGCCAGCAGGACGGTGAGCAGGACGACACGCAAGGCGTTCATGCAATCAGGCTATTGAGAAAAGTAAGCGGATATAAGCGAGCGTCATCATGCAAATCGCTATAGAGTCCTGCATACTTGCCGGAGTTCCAGAAAAAACTTGGTTCTGTGATGCTGCCCTCGTCCCACAGGCGGCCGCGACCATGCGTGCGACGCACCATAGCGCATACCGATCCTATTTGATTCAGGGATGAATTTCTGTGAAAACCCTTTAGGGTGGCACGCCTTGACCAAATTGCCGCAACGGGATGACGTCGGCCGAAAAGTTTCCGTCACATCGGTGATGAAAATGAAGGCAGTCATCCCGAAGATGAACAGCGCGCCAAAAAATCCCTTGACTCTGGACCTCACTCCAAGGTCTAGAGTGCATCCATCGCGATACGGCAGGTCTTTGTTCACCCGGGGATCATGCCAAGACAGATGGGTGTGTTTCAAACGAAGGAGTTCTGTGATGGCAACACAACGCCAGGTGGAGGTCTTCAGCGCCGGTTGCGCCGTGTGCGAAGACGTGGTGGTTTTGGTCAAGCGCGTTGCCTGCACGTCTTGCAACATCATCGTGCATGACATGCACGACATCAAGGCTGCGGCGCGTGCCAAGGCGCTGGGCGTGCGTTCGGTTCCCGCCGTCGCCATCGACGGCCAACTCGCCGGCTGCTGCGCCGGGCGCGGTGTCGACGAAGCCGTGTTGCGCGTGGCAGGTCTCGGTCAGGCACGGTAAGGCCTTGCATCGCCTGGCCCCGCGATGATGCTGGGGCCAGGCATGTCTTCCTCCTGAACGGCAGAGAACAACCCATGCTGACCATCGGCAAACTCGCGGAACTGGCGCAAACCACTCCCGATGCCCTGCGCTTCTACGAGCGCGAGGGCCTGATTGCCCCCACGTCCAAGTCCGAAGGGGCTACAGACTCTATGACGCCGACGCTGCGCGTCGCATTCGGTTCATCAAGCAGGCCCAGCATTGCGGTTTTACGCTGGCGGAGATCCACGCGTTGCTCGATCTGCGTGCCACGGATGCCGCCTGTTGCGGCGATATGCGCAAGCGGGCCATCGAGAAAAAGCTGCAGCTCGAAAGCCGCATCAAGGCGCTCAAGGCCATGTCCGATGCCCTGGACCGCCTGATTGCCGATTGCAACCAGGACCGCTATCCCTTGGATGCCTGCCCGATTCTGGCCGCGCTCGAAGGCGCTGAACTGACGGCGTCCAAGGGAGCACCTTGATGCACGTCGAACTGTTCTATTCCCCGGGCTGCACCCAGTGTGATGGAGCCCGCACCCAGCTCAAGGCCGCCGCCCTGCAGCGCTTCCCGCAAGTTCAGTGGCGCGAATGCAATGTGCTGGAGGCACTCGACCGTGCCGTTGAACTTGGCCTCCTGAGCTTGCCGGCGCTGGCCGTCAACGGGGATTTGCTCTTCCCCAAACTGCCGACGCCGCAGCAGCTCTGTGCGGCCCTGGAACCGCTTGCGCACCGCGAACATTGATCGATGGATCCGTCCCTGTTTCGCACCACCCTGGAACACGCTGGCCCGGCTGCTCTGGGCGTCAGCTTCCTGGCCGGGCTGGCCTTCAGCATCAATCCCGTCGCGCTGGCCGCCATTCCCGTTTCGATGGCCTATGTCACCAAAGCCCGGCAGGCCCGCCAGGCTTGGTCCTTCGGCGCCATGTTCATCCTGGGCATGCTGCTCATCCACGGGCTCTTGGGTTTGATCGCTGGCTTGGGCGGTGCCTGGGTCGAGCATCTGCTGGGGCGCCAATGGGGATTGTTCCTCGGGCCGCTGCTGATTCTGATGGGCCTGCTATGGCCGGGCTGGATCCGCCTGCCCCTGCCGGCCTTGGCCTTGCGTGCGCGCCGCCCTAAAGGGCTATGGGATGCGTTTGCCCTGGGCATCCCGTTCTCGGTTGCGGTGTGTCCCTTTTGTACCCCTGCGCTGGCTGTGCTGATCGGCGTCGCTGCCGCATCGGGATCACCATGGCTGGGGGTGGGTCTGCTGCTGGCCTTCGCCTTCGGCCGGGCGATTACAGTGGCCGTGGGTGCGTGGTCGTTGGGATGGCTCCAGAACCTCCGGCGCTTGGATGCCTACCGACGCCTGTTTGAGGCTGCTGGCGGCATCACGCTGATTCTGTTCGGGGTCTATCTGCTCAACGGTTACTACGCCTGGGTTCCGGCTTTGGCCATCTGAACGCAACGATGCGGGGAAACGACAGGCATGCACTCGCGGCGTGGGTCGCTAACCTTTGACTTGCCAGCTTCTATGTGCTTCTATGCGCATATGTCCAAAGCAGCCAATTTCTTCAAGCTCTTCGCCGATCCAACGCGCTACCGGATTCTCCACTTGTTAACGCTGGATGAATGTTGCGTGTGTGAGCTCGTGGATGCGGTGCAAACCCCACAATACACAGTCTCCCGCCATCTCGCTGGATTGCGCAAGGGAGGATGGGTGGTGGAACGGCGTGATGGAACCTGGATCTACTACCGCCTCGCCCCCGAGCATGCCCCCCTGATCAAGGCAGTGCTGCAAATCGCCCAAGCCCATGACCTGGATGCGCAGTTGCTCACTGCGGATGCAGTTCGACTTCAAACACGATTAGACCTGCGTACAGAGGGCCGTTGCACGTTGGGCTACGGCATCGTATGACTTTTTTACTTTTTTAATATGCGTAGTTGTCCATATACGCGTATAAGATGCGTGGCGAACGGATCCCATCAACCCCATGCCCTCCATGCGTGCCACAGCCGGCGACCAGTTTCGAAGGGGTTGGGGTGGCGTATTGCTGTTCGCTCTGCTGCTCGGCGGCTGTGCGAGTTACAAACCTCAGCCCCTCGTCCCAGCGCGGGCGGCCGCCGCACTCCAAGCACGAGACGTGAATGCAGCGGGGTTGCGGGCTTTCCTGGCAGCCCATGGCCAAGCCGTGACGCCATGGCCACTGCCTTCTTGGGATCTGAGCAGCCTGACTCTGCTGGCTCTGTACGACAACCCCCAATTCAAGGTCGCTCGCGCGCAATGGCAACGGGCTCGCGCTGGAACGGAAACTGCAGCGCAGTTGCCCAACCCATCCCTTCACCTTTTCGAGCAACACCACAGCTTGGCACCGGCAGGCCTCTCGCCTTGGTCCTATGGTCTCGCATTGGGAATCCCATGGCAGAGTACAGAGCTGCGTCAAGCGCGTGTCGCCCAAGCCCATGCGTTCGCAGACGCGGCCAATCTCGAACTGGCGGCGGCTGCCTGGCAGATTCGAAGCGCAGTCAGGGTGCGATTCGTAGGACTCGATGCGGCGCTGCAGCGCGTTGATCTGCTGAAGTTGGAACGCGCCCTTCGCAAGAGAGCGCTGGAATTGCTGAAGCAGCAGGACGCGCTGGGAGCCATCACCGCAAGCACATTGTCCATGGCACGCATCCAGGAGCAGCAGGCCCAAGCCGGAGTGCTGAGCGCGCAGGGTCAGGTTGCCGACCAGCGCGCAGCCCTGGCCGGCGCCCTCGGACTACCGCTGGATGCACTGGTCCATCTGCGGATTGATTTTTCAGGCATTCAAGATCCACCTGCGCGCAAGCGGTTGCCTTCCCCCGCCGTGCAGCGCGCGGCATTGCTTGACCGCTTGGATATTCGCGCTGCACTGGATCAGTATTCCGCAGCCGAGGCCGGCTTGCGCCGGGAGATGGCCGGGCAATACCCGCAATTCCAGCTTGGCCCGGGCTATGAATGGGACCAAGGCGACCAGCGCTGGACACTGGGACTGTCGCTGAGTCTGCCGGTGTTCAATCAAAACCAGGGACAAATTGCTGAGGCCAATGCGCGGCGTGCCGAGGTGGCAGCCCGCTTCCAGGTCCTGCAGCTTCACGTTTTGACGCAAGTCGAGCGTGGCGTGGCCGCTTATCAAAGCTCCGTGCAGATCTGGAATGCGACGAACAACATCGTGGCAGAGCAGCAGCAGGATGCGCAGCAGATCTCCGCCCAGTTTGCGGCTGGGGAGGTCGACCGGCTGGCCACCGTGCGCGCTCAACTCCAGACGGTTGCTGCGAGGCTGCATCGCCTGACGGCGCAGGTGGAGAGCGAACGCGCCTTGGGGCGCCTTGAAGATGCTGTGCAGCAGCCCTTGGACGGCGGCGCGCCATTGCCACCCGTCGCCACGCTCGGCCTCCGCCAAGCACCTCACGACAAGCAAGGATCCCGATGAAGAAGCAATTGGCTGTTGTCTTTCTAGGCACGCTTTTGGCCCTTGGCATCGGCCTGCGGGCACGCGCGGATCGTGATGGCGATCATGACCAAGATGCCGGATCCAAGCCTCAGTCGGCAGGCATACGTCCCAACGCATCACCCTCCGAGCCACTGATCCGCGGGGCTGAGGTGCTCGAACTGAGCAAGGCTGCCCAGGCACTTGCAGCCTTGCAGACTCAGCCTCTGCGAGCGTCCCATCACGCCCCCGAGACGCAGGCCTATGCCACGGTCGTCGACTTGCAGCCCCTGATTGACTGGCGTGGGCGCTATCAGGATGCCCAGGCACAAATTGCCATCACACAGTCGGCGGCGACTGCAGCGGCTCAAACGGAACAACGCTTGCGTAGCCTCTACCAGGCCGGACATAACGCGTCACTGCAAGCCGTTCAATCGGCACAGGCGACCCTGTTGGCAGACCAGGCCCGCGCCGAGGCGGCTCAGGCCCATGCGCGCATGCTGCTCGATAGCGCACGGCAGCAATGGGGGGTGGTTCTGACCCGTTGGGCCGCAGAGCCCCACGCCAGCCCATTCGAGATGCTAGCCCTGCGCCAGCAAGTCCTGTTGCGCGTCACACTTCCCATGGGCTCTGCCATGGATCATCCTCCGGCTCGCATTCAGGTTGCAGGGGCGGATCGTGGTGCGCAAGCGAGCGCACTCTTCATTTCGGCGTCGCCTCAAGTCGATACCTACATGCAAGGCACCGTCTATTTTTACCGCACGCCTGCCGGTACGCTGGCAAGCGGCATGCGGCTCGTGGCCGATCTGCCCCAGGCGGGCACACCCACGGGTGGCGTGCTGATCCCCGCTTCCGCGCTGGTTTGGCATGCCGACCAGCCCTGGGTGTTCATGCAAACCAATGCGACCCATTTTGCCCGGATCAGGGTTTTAGATCCGGTCGCAGCCCAGGGCGGGTGGTTTGTCCATCAAGGCTTCCACCCAGGGCAGACGATCGTGACCACGGGTGCACAAACCCTGCTTTCTGCCCAACTGGCCCCCAAAAATGGCAGCAGCGCCGGAGATGATGACGATGATTGATGCCACCCCGTGCATCTGCCCCGGGAGGGCGATGTGATCGCATCCATCCTCCGGTTTTCCATCCGGTTTCGCGCCGTCGTGATGGTGTTGGCGATCTTGGGGCTGGCCTACGGCATCGACCAATTGCCGCAAACCCGACTCAATGTCTTTCCAGAGTTTGCGCCTCCACTGGCTGTGGTGCAGACGGAGGCACCAGGCCTGTCCGCGGAGCAAACTGAAAAGCTCGTCACCCAGCCGATCGAGAACGCGCTCAACGGACTGATCGGGCTTCGAAGCATGCGATCCCGATCGATCCAGGGTCTTTCCGTGATCACGTTGACGTTTCGGAATGGCACCCCAATCGAGCGCGCCCGGCAGTTGGTGGCGGAACAGCTCACGACGGCGGCAACGCATCTGCCGCTGGGCGTGCAGCCACCGCGGCTGACTCCACTGACGTCATCGACCAGCGTGGTTCTGGTGACCGGACTGAGCTCGACCGTGCTCACGCCGATGCAGTTGCGCACGCTCGCGGATTGGACCGTGCGCCCGGCGCTGATGAGCGTGCCTGGTGTAGCGGACGTCACCGTGTTTGGCGGCGGCATTCGGCAACTCCAAATCCAGGCCGATCCGCAACGGCTCATCCGTTATGGACTCTCCCTGCAGGATGTCTTGCAGGCGGCGCGGCGCGCCACCGGTGTGCGCGGTGCTGGTTTCATCGAGAACCGTAACCAGCGGATTGTTCTTCATACCCAGGGACAGACCACCACTGCGGCGCAGTTGCGTCAGGTGGTGCTGGCCTATCACCATGGCGTTGGCATTGCGCTGGGTGATGTGGCCCAAGTGGTCGATGCTCCCGCACCGGCCATCGGCGGCGCAACCATCGACGGCATGCCGGGCGTGGTGCTCGACATTGATGAGCAGTACGGCGCCGATACGCTCAAGGTGACTCATGCCATCGATCGGGCCCTGCAGCAGTTGCAGCCGTTGCTGAGATCGCAGCACGTCACCTTGCATGCCAACCTTTTTCGGCCGGCCAGTTTCATCGACACCGCCATCCATCACCTGCGCACGGCGCTCCTGCTCGGTACGACGCTGGTCATCGCGGTGTTGTTCCTGTTTCTCTTCAACGTCCGCACCGCAGTGATTTCAGTGCTAGCCATTCCTTTTTCCTTGTTGGCAGCCGTCGTCGTCCTGCAGCACTTCGGCATCGGGCTGAACACCATGACCCTCGGCGGACTTGCCATTGCCCTTGGCGAGGTGGTGGACGATGCCATCGTGGATGTGGAGAACATCTTCCGACGACTTCGAGAAAATCACGATCGACCTCATCCCTTGCCCGCAGCCCGGGTGATCTACGCAGCCTCATTCGAAGTCCGCGGGGCCGTGGTCTACGCCACCTTCATCGTCGCCCTGGTGTTTCTGCCGGTGCTGATGTTGTCGGGTGTGGCCGGCCGGCTCTTCGCACCCCTGGGCATCGCTTACATCAGCGCCATCCTGGCATCGCTTGCCGTGGCGCTCACCATCACGCCGGCACTCGCCAGTGTGCTGTTGACGCGCACGATCTTGTCTTCCGAAGACCCACCCTTGATGCGTTGGCTCAAGAAAAACTATGCCCCCTTCCTGCGCCGTTCACTCAACTGGACCCGCACGACACTCGTAATCGTTCTCGTGGGAATCACGGCCGCACTCCTGAGCGTGCCGTTCTTCGGGATGCAATTTCTGCCACCCCTTCGAGAAGGGCACTACATCCTGCACGTGGCCTCGGCACCGGGAACGTCCTTGGCGGAGTCCCTGCGCTTGGGCCGCCGGTTGTCCTTGGCCTTGGAAAAAATTCCAGGTGTTCGCTCCATCGCGCAGCGCGTGGGCCGGGCCGAGCAGTCCTCCGATACCTTCGATGTCAATGCCGGCGAATTCGAAGTCGATCTCACACCAGGGCTCTCTGGTGCTGAGCAGGCGCGTGTCTTGGACGCCATCCGGCAAGTTCTCCGTCAGTTTCCCGGCATCAATTCGTCGGTCGAGACCTTCCTGGCGGAGCGGATCGAAGAGACCATCTCCGGGCACACGGCCCAGGTCGTCGTCAATGTTTTTGGCAATCGCCTCGATGCGCTCAACACAACCGCACGCGCTGTGGCGCAGGTGTTACGGCAAGTGCCGGGGGCGGTCGACGTGCAGGTGCAGTCGCCGCCCACGGCGCCACAGTTGGCCATCCGGCTGCGTCAAGCGAGTCTGGCCCGCTGGGGTTTTGCGCCGATCGACGTGCTCGACACCATCCGCACCGCGTACGCCGGGTCTGTCGTTGCGCAGACTTATCAAGGCAACCGCGTGTTCAACGTCACGGTGCTGCTCAGCCCGAAGGAGCGGCAGAACCCGCTGCAAGTCGGCAACCTGCCACTACGCAACCCCGATGGCGTCATGGTGCCCTTGGGGGAATTGGCCGCTATCCATGAACGCAGTGAACCCAGCCTCATCGCCCATGACGATGGCAAACGCGTACAAACGGTGACCGCGAACGTCAAAGGCCGTCCGCTGAGCGCCTTCGTCCAGGACGCCCGAAGACAAGTCGCCGCCGACGTGACGCTTTCCCATGGGGTCTACACCGTCTTCACCGGGGCGGCCGAAGCGCAGGCTCGCGCCCAACGCGAACTGCTTGTCCATGCCGTGTTGGCCGGCGTCGGGATTGCTTTGCTGCTGTATATGGCCTTGCGCAGCGCCAGGTTGCTGTGGATCGTCATGTTCAATTTGCCCTTCGCCCTGGCGGGTGGCGTGCTGGCTGGCTGGATCACTGGTGGAGTCCTGTCACTCGGGGCACTGGTCGGTTTCGTGACGCTGTTCGGCATCACGCTCAGGAATTCACTGATGCTGATGTCCCGCTACCGCGACATGGTGTGGAGCGAAGGCGTCACCTGGGGGCCTGATGCAGCATTGCGCGGCGCGATCGAACGACTGGCGCCGATCCTGATGACGGCCTTGGTCACGGCTCTGGGTCTGCTCCCCCTGGCCCTCACGAGTGGTGCGCCGGGCAATGAGATCGAGGGGCCGATGGCGACCGTGATTCTGGGAGGGCTGCTGACGTCGACGATCTTGAACCTTCTGGTGCTGCCGAGTCTGGCTCTGCGCTATGCACGCTTCGAGCCCAGTGCCATGATGGAAGACGGTGCGTTCTGACGATGGCGCACGCATCCGCAATTTCTCCGGATCCGCGCAACATCACGACCGAGCGAGACCTGATCGCGAACTGTCATGAATCCAACCTGGGTTGTATTGCTCCACACCGCACTCGACTATGCGGTCGAGTTCGCGGAGGTGGCCGTTTTTGGCTTTCTGGTGGCTGGGTTGCTTCAGCAATTCGTGCGCGCGCAGGCCCTGCAGCGCCTGGTCACCGGCGGTGTCGTACGCGCCAATCTGGCGGGAGCGTTGATCGGGTTCGCGACCCCTTTGTGCTGCTGTACCGCCATTCCGACAGCCATGAGTTTGTTCAGGCAGACCCAGCGTGCCGGCCCCGCCTGTGCCTTCCTCATCGCCACCCCCTGGTTCAATTGGTATGGCTTGAGCGCGCTATTCATATTTCTGGGACCTCGAAACGGCGTGGCTGTCGCGACAGCCGCCGTGCTCACAGGGTGGGGAACCGGAATGCTGGTTGATGGGTGGGCCCTGCGGTCAAGCCGCGTTGCGCCCGCCTCGCCGGCGCTTGTCAGGGAGGGCATCGCCGAGGCGTCGGCCACCGGTGCGCCTGCCGAATCATCCTGTGCGACCGAACGCTGCGGTTGTGACCCTGGCGAGTTGGTCTCCGCAGAAGGATCCGGTTGGTTCGACTTCCACGAGCCAGCGCGGAAACTGCGCGCGGCTTTGGGTACGGCCTTCGCGCTGTTTCGCGAACTGGCGCCTTGGATCGGTGCGGGCATTTTGCTTGGCGCAGCGGCCAAGGTGTACCTGCCGGCGGATTGGGTCAGCCGATACCTCAGCGGCGAAGGGGTCGCGGGTGTCGGTTTCGCCCTCATGTTCGCCGGCATCGTGTACACGGACAGCCTCGGCTCGCTGCCCTTTGTCCATGCCTTGCTGGAAAAAGGCATGGGTCCCGGCAATGCCATGATCCTGCTGGTTGCCGGAGTGGGCAGCAACGTCTCGACACTTGGCCCCGTCGCGCGCACCATGGGGCGGCGCAGCGCGACGCTTTATGCCCTCGGTGTGCTCGTCATCACCGGGATCTTGGGGCTCGCGCTCAATCGTTAGCCCTTACCGGCCCGAAGCATCAATGGTCGATCGGCAACCAGGCACCTTCAATTTCGGAGTCTTTCCTATTCCCTATGGTTGACTGGCGGTTGTGCGTCTGCAGACGCAGAAGGCTCATCGCATCAGTGCTTTGATGAGTTGTCGCACGACTGGCGTGCTGTACTCCCGTCCCCCGACGGCCTGTCGGCCGAGGCGCCCTTGCTTGTCGATCAGATAGGTCGTCGGAATGCCCATCACACCGAAGGCAGGGGCTGCATCAAGCCGACTTGCCTGAATCGACCGCACCACAACTGGCTGCCGACTCACTCTTTGAAGCCCAGCGCCTTGAACACCAAGGCAGCCGGACAAAAGCCAGTGAAGCCCATCTGGAACAGATTGAGGCCGACGAAGGCCGTCAGCCACAGCCAGGTCGGGTGGAGCAGGTCGACCTGTCCCATGATCTGGGCCAGCACCAGGCTGAGCAGCACCATGAACCCGGCCATGATGCTGACCATACGATTGACTGTCATTGAAATCTCCTTGGACGATGCGCGGGGAAAAGACACAAATCAGAGGCAGGCCTGGCCGACGAACTTCAGTTCGCCGGAGCTGCGGATGCCTGGGCGCGCAAATGGACCTTGCCCTTTATGGCAAGCTGCGCCACGAGATGGATTGCACTGGCCTCGCTGATCTTGAGTTGTGAAGCCAGCGCAGCGGTATCGACTTCGCCCTGTTGGGCCAGCGTCGCAAGCGCTTCACCCTCCAGACTCTCCATCCAGGTGGCAAACAGCGCATGCAGCTCCGGCGTGGCAAAGGCTGCCATCGACGTCATTGTGTGCAACGCATTGAGCATCTCGGCTTGCATGCCCATGCACATACTCATCATGTTTTGCATGGGGTTGGGAGCCTTGCCCGCCTGCTGATTGCGCATCTGCCCCATCATCTTCTGCATCATGGCCATCGGGCCTTCGCCGCCCGAGCCCATTTGGGCCATCATCTTCTTCATCATGCCCATACCCATCATCATCGGGTTGGCACCACCGCCCGATTCAGGCTGTGATTCGCTGCCTGTCTTGCTGTCTTGATCTTTCGCTTCCATGTCAATCTCCTGGTGGATGATGCCGTTGATCGTCTCGGTGTTACGGTTGGTTTGTCACCAGCGCCGCACCGAGACCGATGAGGCGGCGTGTCTTGCGGTCCAATGCCCCCTCCGGGCCATAGACCGCAGCATGAAAATGGTTGCCCTGCTCGATGAGCGGTTCATGTTCCGCGGGCATGGCGTTCTCCTGGGCTGGTTCCGTGGGTGCGGGTGAAGATGGCCGCATAGTGGTAGGGCGGCAATTCGACCTGCGCTTCCAGGGCGAAGCCTGCCGGCTCAACCACGGCTTGCGTCTGCGCGGCAGACATGCGCAATTCGGTGCGCGGCCCCCGTGGTTGACCCAGCACGGGGGTCTGTTCGCGCGCGATCGGGTGCCAGTTGACGATGGCGAAACGTCCGGCGGGTTTGAGAACGGCGGCGATTTCCCGGGCCAATGCCATCGGGTCCGGCACGCCGTGGAAGGTGTTGGCGATGAGGACATGATCAACCGGCGCGGGGATCAACCGACTCAGCTTCATGGCATCCCCAAGCACCCAATCGCAATGACCATAGGGCACACAGACGGCCCGAGCTTGCTCCAGCATGATGGGGTCCAGGTCGAAGCCGATGACGCGGCCCGCGTCGCTCCGCAGCCCAGATCGACCACGTGCATGCCCGGCTCAATGCGCAAGGCCGCGATCAAGCCGTCAGGATCGGGCCACAAGGTCTGCCACCAATCCTGATCCGGCATCGCGGTGGCGGGAAACAAGCGTTCCTGCATCATGCTTCGAGATCCTTCTTCATGCGCTGGTAGTCATCGGCGCTGATTGCTCCGCGCGCATATCGCTGATCGAGGATGTCCCGCGTCGGTGCATGCCGGAGCCGCCGCACATCGGTCCACCGGTGCCGCGGAACAAAAAGATCAACAGAACGACCAGAAAAATCAGCGGAAAAACCCACATCCAGGGAAATCCGCCCCACGGTCCATAGAGCCACATCATGATCTCACCTCCAGAGTTGTTGTTGCCGTCGCGGCGCCGGGCCGGCCACGCCGAGACGCGCCGTTGGCCGGTGGAATCTGGCGAGCATCCAGCCAATTCGCGAGTTCACGCAGGATGCCCGGCAGGGAAGGGTCAGCAAGGCAGTAATAGATGAAAGGGCCACGGCGCTCGGCGCGCACCAAGCCGGCTTCTCGCAGCATGCGCAGGTGAAAGGAGACATGGGTCTGGCCCATGCCGGTGGCCTGGATGATGTCCGTGACCGGGCGGCATTCCAAACCCAATCCGCACAAGATGCGCAGGCGGGTTGGTTCGCCCAGCACCTTGAAAGCGGCCACCAAACGGGTTTGCTCGGAGGTGGAGAGTGCCATGGCATCAAATGAATCGTTGTTTATATGAATAACAGTTCATATGTTAGCGACTCTTGCGCCCATGTCAAAGGCCATGCTTGCGGCAGGCCGAGCGCTTCGCCCGGTTGGAATGAAGCCCGCTCGCTGACTGGTGTGGGGGTGCGCTGCGAGCAAACGCATCCCGATGTCCGGATGGGTGCGCATGACCGCCCACTCCGCATCGGTGAGTGGGGCTGATTTGCACAGGATGGCATCGGGCACACCAATCTTGCTCAGATCGTGCAAAAACCCACCGAGGCTGACGCGCGCGACCTCCACTGCATCCAGCCCCGCCGCAGCGGCAAGCATGCGTGCATAGCGGGAAACGCGCCACAAATGGCCGCCGGTATACGGATCGCGTGCTTCGACAAACCATGCCATGTTGGGCAGGCTGACCAGCAGGTGATCGGCCGTCTCGTCGGACCCAGGACGGGTGCGCGGACCAAGCCAGCGTGCGAACCATCCGCTTCGCCACGTCAGCGCTTCTTCTTCTTTGCGTGGCAGCCCTGCGCGGGTTGGTTCGTCATCGCCTTGTTGCTGCATGGTTCTCCCCCTTTTGTCCGGATGTCCTCATCAGTCGCGCAAGCTGCGCTAACCTGACAGGCAGGAGGGGGAATCTCGATCGAGATGCTTGGCGCCGATCGGCAGTTCGTCCCTTCGCGCAGGGATTTGCAGTCCTGAATCGGAGTCAAGACGATGCAACTTATTTCAAATGGTCTGACCATCGGCACCGTCGCCCGGGCGGCAGGGGTCCATGTCGAAACCATCCGGTTCTACCAGCGCAAGGGCTTGCTGTGCGAGCCCTTGCGCCCGCAGGGCAGCTTCCGCCGCTACGGACCCGATGACGTCGCCCGCCTGCAATTCATCAAATCCGCCCAGCGCCTGGGCTTCAGTCTCGACGAGGTCGCCGGCTTGCTGCAACTCGACGACGGCATGCACTGCGACCAAGCGCGCGAACTGGGCGAACGCAAGCTCATGGATGTTCGCGCCAAGATAGCCGGTCTGCACCGCATCGAAGCGGCTCTGGCCAGGATGGTGCGCGACTGCGGCTCCAGCCTCGGATCCACGTCTTGCCCCTTGATCGAAGCACTGCATGCCCGTGTTCGCGACACGACACTTGAGCACGGCGATCCCGCGCATCCTTGATGCGTCGGGGCGGGGCAAGGCCACAAGACCTTGTCAACCATGGCGCGGCGCCGCTTGACTCCGGACTCTGGTACGGCCCTACAGTGCCGCCATCGTCAACCCCTTGGAGTTTCGGCATGCCGCAGCAACCCAGTCCATCCAACCCGCCCACTGGGCGCGGCGCCCTGTTCGCCGGTGGGCTCGCGGCCATCCTGGCCTCGACCTGTTGCCTGGGTCCTCTGATCCTGCTGTCGCTGGGCATCAGCGGCGCATGGATCAGCAATCTGACCTTGCTCGAGCCCTACCGGCCAATCTTCATCGGCGCCGCCCTCATCGCCCTGTTCTTCGCCTACCGCCGCCTGTTCAGGGCCCCCGCGGCGTGCACGCCCGGCGAGGTCTGCGCCATTCCCCAGGTCAACGCCACGTACAAGGCGCTGTTCTGGGTCGTCGCCGCCCTGATCGTCGTCGCCCTGGCTTTCCCCTACGTCGCTCCCCTGTTCTATTGAAAGGAATCCTTATGAACAAGCTCCTGACCGCTCTCGCTGTCGTCTCTGTTTTCAGCGCCCCTGCCTGGGCTGCCGAGCAGACGGTGACGCTCGCCGTGCCCGGCATGACCTGCCCGGTGTGTCCGATCACCGTCAACAACGCTTTGCACACCGTACCTGGCGTCGAAAAGGTGGACATCAATTTTGGGAAAAAAATAGCCCAAGTCACGTTCGACGATGCCAAGACCAACGTCAAAGCCCTGATCAAGGCCACCACCGATGCGGGCTATCCCTCGACGGTGGCGCAGTAAGTCGATGGCGCGACGGTTCGACCGACGCCCGGGCCATGCCGCCGCGGCGGGGCGTTCCGTCCTTCACCCCCTCGAAACAACGTTGTGCATTGGAGATGCCGTCATGCCCAACCCCTTGAGTTTTCTGACACGTCTCGGCGACAAAGCCGGCTCCCTCGGCGCGGTGGCTTCGGCCATGGGCTGCGCCGTGTGCTACCCAGCCATTGCCAGCATCGGCGCGGCCATCGGGCTGGGTTTTCTCAGCCAGTGGGAAGGTGTTCTGTTTCGCGTCGTGCTGCCGCTGTCCACCGTGCTCGTCATCCTGGCCAACGGCCTGGGTTGGTTCGCGCATCGCCAATGGCATCGCACGGCGCTCGGCATGATCGGTCCGGTGCTGGTGCTGATTGGGCGCTATAGCTTCATCAGGGGCCTCGTGTATCTGGGCCTGGCCGTCATGCTGGCCGTGGCGATCTGGGATTTCGTCTCGCCCGCTAATCGCCGCTGCAGCATTGATGGCAACGCCCAGCCGAGCCAAGCCAGGCATTGATCTTCACCAAACCGAACCTATCCACCCCAAGGACAAGCACATGCAAACCCTGAGCATCAGCGGCATGACCTGCGACACCTGCGCCACCCACGTCAAGGACGTCCTGGAAAAGTTGCCCGGCGTGAAGTCCGCGCAGGTCTCGTACCCGCAGGGGACGGCCCAGGTCGTCGCCGATGCCGGCGTCTCGTTTGATGCGATGGCGGCGGCCGTGGCCAAGGCCGGCTACGCGGCGAAACAGGCGGCCCGGTCGCCCGAGAGGTCGAACGGCCAGCCCGGCGACGCCGCCGGCTCCGCCCGGCGCGGCGATGGCGGCGGTTTGCGCATCGCCGTCATCGGCAGCGGCGGAGCGGCCATGGCGGGGGCCATCAAAGCGGCCGGCAGCGGCGCGCAGGTCACGCTGATCGAGCGCGGCGTCATCGGCGGCACCTGCGTCAACGTCGGCTGCGTGCCGTCCAAGATCATGATCCGCGCCGCGCACATTGCCCACCTGCGGCGCCACAGCCCGTTCGACGCCGGCATCGAGCCTTGCACGCCCACCATCCTGCGCGACAAGCTGCTCGCGCAGCAGCAAGCGCGTGTGGACGAACTGCGCCACGCCAAGTATGAAAGCATTCTCGAAGGCCAGCCGGCCATCACCACCCTGCGCGGCAAGGCCCGGTTCAAAGACGGCCGGACGCTGGCCGTGACCCTGCACGACGGCAGTGAGCGCATGATCGGTTTCGACCGCTGCCTGATCGCCACCGGCGCCAGTCCGTCCATTCCACCCATTCCGGGCTTGAAGGACACGCCGTACTGGACTTCGACCGAGGCGCTGGAAAGCGGCACGATTCCGCCGCGCCTGGCGGTCATCGGCTCCTCGGTGGTGGCGCTGGAACTGGCCCAGGCCTTCGCCCGCCTGGGCAGCCAGGTCACCATTCTGGCGCGTCATACGCTGTTCTTCCATGAGGATCCCGCCATCGGCGAAGCCGTTGCCGCGGCGTTCCGCGAGGAGGGCATCACCGTGCTGACCCACACCCAGGCCAGCGCGGTGGCCCATGCCGGCGGCAGCTTCGCGCTGACCACGAACCATGGCGAGATTCGGGCCGAGCGCCTGCTGGTGGCGACGGGCCGCGCGCCCAACACGGCGGAGCTGAATCTGCCAGCCGCGGGTGTCAAGCTTGATGCGCGCGGCGCCATTGCGGTGGATGGCCATCTGCGCACCAACGTGCCGCACATCTACGCCGCCGGGGACTGTACCGATCAACCCCAGTTCGTCTATGTGGCCGCAGCCGGGGGCACGCGCGCGGCCATCAACATGGCCGGAGGCGATGCGACACTCGACCTCTCGGCCATGCCGGCCGTGGTGTTCACCGATCCGCAGGTGGCCACCGTGGGCCTGACCGAGGCCGAGGCGCAGCGTCAAAACATCGAGACCGACAGCCGCACGCTGGGCCTGGAGAACGTGCCCAGAGCCCTGGCCAACTTCGACACGCGCGGCTTCATCAAGCTGGTCACTGATGCCGGCTCCGGACGTCTGCTCGGCGTACAGGCGGTGGCCGCCGAAGCCGGCGAACTCATCCAGACGGCGGCACTCGCCATTCGCAATCGCATGACGGTGCAGGAACTGGCCGATCAGTTGTTTCCCTATCTCACCATGGTGGAGGGGCTGAAGCTGGCCGCCCAGACCTTCACCAAGGATGTGACGCAACTGTCATGCTGCGCGGGGTGAGCCGATCGAAGCAGCCCCGCAAATCACTTCTTGCGCATCGGGCAGGTGCGAATCCCGAGCACCATGTAGAGTGGACAGATGCCCACCGCCCCCGCGACCAAAGGCACAACGCCAATCCAGCCCCAGAGGCCAGTCACATGGGTCAGCGTCAGGGCGATAAGCACCAGACCAACAATCACGCGCAAAGCGCGATCCAAGGTTCCTTCATTGACCAAGCGCGAACGCGTGTCGGCCGCGCTCAAAGACCCGGCGCAGAAGAACAACCGGGATTATGTGGACATCATCATCGCGCTGGGCATGGCGAAGGAAGGCTTCGACTGGATTTGGTGCGAGCATGCGCTCACCGTGGGCTACCGCGCCAGCCTGACCGAGATCGTGCAGATCATCGGCAGAGCGACCCGCGACGCGCCCGGCAAAACCCGCGCACGGTTCACCAACCTGATCGCCGAGCCGGATGCCGCCGAGGAAGCCGTCACCGAGGCCGTCAACGATACCTTGAAGGCCATCGCGGCCAGCCTGCTGATGGAACAGGTGCTCGCTCCGCGCTTCGAGTTCAAACCCAAGCATCCCGACAGCGGCCCGACGCCGGGCTTTGACTACGGCGAGGCTGGCTACGACCCCAGCCGCTGCAATGTCGGTGTCAATGCGCAGACCGGGGGTAAGCGTCCTGCGAACCCATCTTTTCAATGAATTGTGGCTGAGCGAAGCTTGGGTTTTTTCGGAGGCCCCATGCGATCAGACAAACTCAGTGCAGAGC
>NZ_MEGQ01000025.1:0-36232 GCF_001725585.1 Thiomonas sp. SCN 64-16
TTCTCGGTGCGGTCCTGAGCGAGCATGCGTGGCGTAAGTCGACAGGTGCGCTCTTATTTGCGGCCGGGGTTGCCGCGACGGTCGCGATGACAGCCATTTACACTCAACGTGCGGGCCACTTGGATCAGACCTTCTATGACTATTTGGCACCTAACGTAACAGTTGCCGCTGCTGGCCTCTTCATGCTATTTCTCGGCATGCAGAAGGGGGCATCGCCGCCGTGGCTAAGCCGTCTCTCCTTATATACGGTGGCTATATATGGGGTGCACGTCTTTCTCATAGATCCAGTTGCCGAAATCCTCAGGGTGTCCAAGACAACAGGAATCGGATGGATCGCTGTGCCATTCACGGCCGCATTTGTCTTCTTAACCGCCGCCGCAATCGCCCACCTCTTGCGTGTCTTTGAGGACGCTGTTCGCGCAGCTGCAAGAATCTTCGCTGCTAGATATCAGGCTAGGCTCTTGTAGCGCGTGATCAGCTCGGCGGGATCGAGACCGGCGGTGTTGGTCACCACCCTGCTGGCCACCCCAAAACTGCTCCACTTATGGCCGGTCAAACTGCTCCAGGCAGGACGGTCGGGTTATGCCTATCCAGCGGTGGTGGCGATGCGTGTGACCTGCCCCCTCGCGCCGTTGACCTGCTCCCCGTTAGCCGTACCACGGTGAAGTTCGTGGAGTCTGAGTCCATCACGATGGAGAATGATGGTCTGCCTTATCCGTGCAGGCTGCGGAGCGCCACTTCTGGCGCAGTGGCTACGATTTTGAGCAAAGCCGCTGCTGGACCGGTTGGTGTGCGTCGATGTTGCTCCCAGTTCTGAAGGGTCTTGACGCTCACGTGCATGAGGCGGGCAAAGTCTTGTTGCGATAGTCCGGTGTGCTCGCGTACCTGACGCACATCCTCGGCCTGCAGCACGATACGTTGGCTGGCCTGCGTTTGGCCGGTGGTGATCGCTTTGGCCTCTTTGAGGCTTTGCACCAGATCGTCGAATAGGGTCTTGTCCATGATCAGATCTCCTCGATGAGTCGGCGCAGGATGGCCAACTCGGCATCGCTCAGGGTGTCTTGCCTGGATTTTGGATAGGCCACGAGCATCAACACCTGGTTCGCATCGCGCCGCCAGTAATAAATTGTCCGCATCCCTTCACTTTTTCCGCGGCCAGGCAGGGCATACCGCAGCTTGCGTAGCCCGCCGCCGCCGACAATCAAATCGCCTCGCTCTGGGTTCTCCAGAATCAGATTCTGCAAGCCACGATAGGCATCATCCGAGAGTAGCGCGACGATTTGCCGGGTGAAGGTTGGTGTCTCAATGAACTCCAAGGACGGGATGATACGCCATTGGCGTATAGTGCTCAAGCGAGCAGCCTATTCATGCTCCTGAAGTCTACTAACAAAGTGGTATTGGGCTCAGGTGGCGACGTCCATCCACCGCCCCGCCTGCTGCCGCACGACTTCGGGCAGGTGATGCTCGCGTGAGAACACTGCGCGGATCCACTCGGCATCGTTGCCGCGGGCGCTGACGTCGGCAAGGAGTTCGCGCAGGGCGACGTCGGATTTGCAGTCTGCGGCGTGGCCTTCGAGTTTGACGAGGGTGCGGATGAGGTCTTCGCGCAGGGTGCGGTGTTCGCGGGTGGCGGGGTCGACGAAGGTGCCGTCGAAGCCGAAGCGGCAGGCCTGAAAGCGGTTGAAGGTGTAGACGAGGTAGTCGTCTTCCTGCGGCTGGAAGGGCCGCTCGCGCTGAATGTAGGCACCCAGGGTCTGGATGTAGGCGGCGATGCGCGCGGCCTTGGTGATGGTGAGCGGGGTGTCCATCACGCGCACTTCAATGGTGCCGTATTCGGGCTTGGGGCGGATATCCCAATAGAAGTCTTTCATGCTCTTGACCACGCCGGTAGCGGTCATTTTGTCGAAGTAGCGCTCGAAGTCTTCCCAAGTCAGGGCAAAGGGCGCGCGGCCCGAGAGCGGGAAGGCGAACACCGAGTTCAGCCGCGCGGAGTGAAACCCAGTGTCTTCGCCCTGCACATAGGGCGACGATGCCGAGAGGGCGATGAAGTGCGGAATGAAGCGGGAGATGCAGTGCAGGGTGTAGAGCGCGGTGTCGGCGTCGGGGCAGCCCAGGTGCACATGCTGGCCGAACACGGTGAACTGCTTGCTCAGGTAGCCGTACAGCTCGGAGAGTTGGAGAAAGCGCGGCTTGTCGAAAATGCGCTGCTGCGCCCAGTGCTGGAAGGGGTGAGTGCCGCCGCCGGCCAGGCCCACGTCGAGCTTGTTGGCGGCTTCCACCAGCGCGCCCTGAATCTCGGTGAGTTGGGCCAGGGCGTCGTCATAGCCGGTGCAGATGCCGGTGGCGAGCTCGATCATGCTCTCGGTCATTTCCGGCGTGACCACGCCGGGCAGCTTGTGGCCTTGCAGCAGACGCAGCAGGTCAGGCGCGCAGGGCATGAGGTCGTAGTTGTGCCGGTTGACGATCTGCAGCTCCAGCTCGATGCCGATGCTCAAGGCGCCTGATTTGGTGAAGGGCCCCAGACTCATGCGTTTCCTCCCGTGGTGCGGCTGACCGGGCCGGGGGCGATGTCTCCGCTATAGCCCAGCGCCCAGCGGGTGAGTAGCGGGGCGAGCAGTTCGAGCAGGGCGATGGCGCTGAACGCGACGGCCAGCATGGGGTGCAGCGCCGCCCCGGCCGAGCTGCCGAGAAAACTCAGCGCGAGCACGAAGCTCACGCCCGCGGCCGGGTTGAGCGACAGGCCCAGCGCGACAGACTGCCGCCAGCTCGCGCCGCTGACGCGGCCGAACGCCAGCGCCCCGGCGAGCTTGGCCACCAGCCGCACGACGATGACCAGCGCTGCCGCCAGCCCGCCCGCCAGCAGAATGCGGGCGTTGAGGCTCAGGCCCAGAATGAGAAAGAGCAGCACCATGAGCACACCGCCCGCCGTGCCGAAATGGCGTGGCCACAGCCGTGGCCTCGGGCTGCGCCAGCGCAGCAGCGCGCCGGCCAGCAGAGGCGTGAGCAGGGCCGACCAGTTGAGCATGCGGGTGACCGAGAGGGTGAGCACAATGAGGCCGACGAGCATCAGCGCGCCGCCCTCGTCGCGGAAGTCGAAATGCCGCTCCACCCAGTTGACCGCCCAGGCCAAGAGCGCCGCGGCCAGCACCGAGCCGCCGAGCAGGTACAGCAGATGCAGCGCCGAGGCGGCCGCGCCCTGCGGGCCGTCGGCGTCCATCATGCCCAGCAGCAGGCTGCAGACTAGCAGGGCGTAAAAGGTGTTGAGGGCCGAGAGCAGCAGCAAGCGCTCGGTCACCTGCCCGTTGGTGCGAAACTCGCTGCTGATGCGCAGCACCACGGCAGGCGAGGTGGCCATGAGCAGCCCAGCCACGATGGCCGACTGCAACGCGGTGAAGCCCAGGAACACCAGAGTGATCCATACCGCGCCAAAGCCCAGCGCCGATTCGAGCAGGCTCATGCCCAGCAGCGCCGGATTGGCGCGCAGCCAGCGCAGATTCACCCGGTGGCCGATCTCGAAAAGCAGCACGGCCAGGGCCGTATCGACAATGGCGCGGGCACTGTTCTGCAGCTCATACACATTGAGCCCGGCCCCGCCGGCGGCCAGAATCATGCCGGCCGCGGCATAGCCCACCAGCCGCGGCCACTTGAGAAAGCGAAACACCGATTCCCCCGTTAGCGTGGCCAGCACCAGCGCGGCACCCACCCAGAACACCCCGTCAGGATGCAAGGGCCATGCGGGCAGGTAGCTGTTGATCATCGTGCGGGGTCTCCGGTGTGTGAAATAGGCAGTCGCCGCTGCCTTGGTCGACACCATAGCAGAGAGAAAAGTGGGGAAAATTCGAGTGGAATAGCGGGAAAAGACATCATCCCCCTCCCGGCCTCCGCCACTGCATGGAGGAGGAGCAAACGCGCCCTCTCCACTTGTGGGAGGGTAGGGGTGAGGAGGCTTTGAGCTACGAACTTCACACATCAACATGCCGGATCGACGGGTTGCATGCGGAGTATCATGTAACCACGTATGCAACCAGCGGAGAGCATCATGCCATTCATCCATGAATCAACCGACAAGGTCGCGCGTCACCGCGAGCGGATGCGCGCTGCCGGACTGCGACCGGTGCAGTTTTGGGTGCCTGACACCCGCTCGCCCGAGTTCGCGGCGCAAGTGCGTCGGCAGTGTCAAGACCTGAAAGGCGATCCGGCAGAAGCCGAAGCGCTGCGATTCACCGAAGAGGCTGCATCGCAAGTTGAGGGCTGGGAGTGATGCAGCGGGGCGATTTGGTGACGGTTTCTCTGCAGGGCGATTACGGCAAACCAAGGCCTGCCCTGATCATTCAATCCGACCTGTTGGGCGACTTGGAAAGCGTCATGCTGTGCCCAGTGACGAGCGATTTGCGCAATGCCGCGTTTCGCGTCACCGTCGAGCCGAATCCAGCGAACGGACTGCGTGCACTATCGCAGGTCATGGTGGACAAAATCTCGACACTGCCGCGAAGCAAAATAAGCGAACCTTGCGGGCGACTCCATGAGGAGCGGATGAAAGCGGTCGACAGGGCGCTGCTGCTGGTCATCGGCGTGATTTGATGCTGTGAACCGGGCGGCGCCTCCCTAAAATACCCCGATGTCCTACGTCCATCTTCGCACCCACACTGAATATTCCATCGTCGACGGCGCCTTGCGCGTGGACGACATGGTGCCCGCGGCTGGCCGCGACGGGCAAGGGGCGCTGGCGATCACCGATTTCAACAACCTGTTTGCCACCGTGCGGTTCTACAAAGCCGCGCTGGACGCCGGGGTCAAGCCGATCATCGGCTGTGACGTACTGCTGGGCAGCGCCCGCCATCCGGGGCAGTTCACGCGGCTGTTGCTGCTGGTGCAGAACCGCACCGGGTATCTCAACCTCTGCGATCTGCTCAGTCGGGCCTGGCTGGACAACCAGCAGCGCGGACGTGCCGTGGTGCAGTGGGAATGGCTGGAGGGCGGGCTGGCCGAAGGTCTGATCGCGCTCTCGGGTGCGCATGAAGGTGCCATTGGCCAGGCGCTGCTGCAGGGCGACACGGCCACCGCGCGTGATCTGGCGCGGCAGCACGCGGCTGTGTTCGAGGGGCGCTTCTATATCGAGTTGCAGCGCGGCGGTCATGCCGCGTGCGAGCCCCACGTGCAGGCGGCGGTGCCCTTGGCGGCCGAACTGGGTTTGCCCGTGGTGGCAACGCACCCGGTGCAATTCCTCAAGACCGACGACTTCGATGCCCACGAAGCGCGGGTGTGCATCGCCGAGGGCGAAACCCTGGGCAACCCGCGCCGCCAGCGCAAGTTCACTGCCCAGCAGTATTTCAAGTCGCAGGCCGAGATGGAGGCGCTGTTTGCCGATGTGCCCTCGGCGCTGGCCAACACCGTGGCGATTGCCCAGCGCTGCAATCTGGTGCTCGATCTGGGCAAACCGCAATTGCCGCTGTTCCCCACGCCGCAGGGACTGACCCCCGCTGAGTTCTTCCGCCAGCAGGCGCAGGACGGGCTGGAGCAGCGGCTGACCGTGCTCTATCCGCAGGCCGACCAGCGCGAAGCGGCCCGCCCGCGCTATCAGCAGCGGCTGGAGTACGAGCTGGGCATCATCGCCAAGATGGGCTTCGAGGGCTACTTTCTCATCGTGGCCGACTTCATCAACTGGGCCAAGAGCAACGGCTGCCCGGTGGGGCCGGGACGGGGTTCGGGCGCGGGCTCGCTGGTGGCCTACAGCCTGCGCATCACCGACCTCGACCCACTGGAGTACGCGCTGCTGTTCGAGCGCTTTCTCAACCCGGAGCGGGTGTCGATGCCCGACTTCGACATCGACTTCTGCCAAGAGAACCGCGACCGCGTCATCGATTATGTGAAGGTGAAGTACGGCGTGGATGCGGTATCGCAGATCGCCACCTTCGGCACCATGGCCGCCCGCGCCGCGGTGCGCGACGTCGGGCGGGTGCTCGATCTGAGCTACACCTTCTGCGACGGCATCGCCAAGCTCATTCCCGCCAAGCCGGGCCAGCACATCACGATTGCCGACGCGCTCAAGCAGGAGCCCCTGCTGGCGCAGCGCTACGAGGAGGAAGAGGAGGTCAGGCAACTACTCGATCTCGCCCAGCAGCTCGAAGGTCTGCCGCGCAACATCGGCATGCACGCGGGCGGGGTGCTCATCGCGCCGGGCAAACTCACCGACTTTTGCCCGCTGTATGCGCAGCCGGGCAGCACCGACGCCGTTTCACAATTCGACAAGGACGATGTCGAAGCCGCCGGGCTGGTGAAGTTCGACTTTCTCGGCCTGGCCACACTGACCATCCTGGAACTGGGCGCGCAACTCATCCGCCGCAACCACCCCGACCGCGCCGACTTCAAACTCGAAGACATTCCGCTGGACGACCCCAAGAGCTACAAACTCATGGCCAAGGGCGACACCGTCGCCGTGTTCCAGCTCGAATCGCGCGGCATGCAGGGCATGCTGCGCGACGCCAAGCCCGACCGCTTCGAAGACATCATCGCCCTGGTGGCGCTGTACCGCCCCGGCCCGATGGACCTCATTCCCACCTACTGCGCGCGCAAAGCGGGCAAGGAAGACGTGGTCTATCCCGACCCGCGCATGGCCTCGGTGCTGGAGGAAACCTACGGCATCATGGTCTATCAGGAGCAGGTGATGCAGGTGGCCCAGGTCATCGGCGGCTACTCGCTCGGCGGCGCCGACCTGCTGCGCCGCGCCATGGGCAAGAAAAAGCCCGAGGAGATGGCGCAGCACCGCGGCATCTTCGCCGAGGGCGCGGCCAAAAACGGCATCAAGCCGGAGAAGGCCAACGAAATCTTCGACCTGATGGAGAAGTTCGCGGGCTACGGCTTCAACAAATCGCACGCCGCCGCCTACGCGCTGCTCGCCGTACAGACGGCCTGGATGAAGGCGCATTACCCCGCCGAATTCCTCGCGGCCAACATGAGCATCGCCCTCGACGACACCGACAAACTCAAGATTCTGGTGGAAGATGCGCAGGCCTGCGGCATCAACGTGCTGCCGCCTGATGTGAACGCCTCGCAGTGGCGCTTCGATCCGGTGGACAGCAAGACCATCCGCTACGCCCTGGGGGCCATCAAGGGCAACGGCCAGGCTGCGGTGGAGGCCATGATCGCCGCGCGGCAAGAGCGGCCCTTCACTTCGCTGTTCGACTTTGCCGAACGGGTGGATCGCACCCGCCTCAACAAGCGCGTGCTCGAAGCTCTGGCCAAGGCCGGCGCGTTCGACAGCCTGCACCCCGAGCGTGCCGCGGTGATGGCCGCAGTGGAAACCGCGATGGACTATGCCGCGCAGCGCGAGGCCGCAAGGCAGCAGGCCGGGCTGTTCGACCTGTTCGCCGCCGACGCCGCCGATGGCGGCCACAACCCGGCGCACGAGCCACGGCTGCCCGAGGTCGAACCCTGGGATCTGCGCACCAAGCTCTCCTTTGAGAAAACCGCCATCGGCTACTACCTCAGCGGTCATCTGTTCGACGCCAGCGCCGAAGAAGTGCGGCGCTTCGCCCCGACTGCGCTGATGGATCTGGTCGATTCGCGCGACCCGGTGCTTATCGCAGGCATCGCGGCCGGGGTGCGTCTGGTGCAGTCGCAGCGCGGGCGCATCGCCATACTCGCGCTGGAAGATCGATCGGGCGCGATGGAAATCGTCATCGGTGAAAGCCTGCTCGATACCGTGCGCGACCGCCTGCGCGACGACGCCCTGCTGGTGTTGCGTGGCAAGGCGCAGACCGACCGCTTCAATGGCGGGCTGCGTTTCAACGCCGACGCGGTATGGACGCTCGAAGAAGCCCGCGCCCGTCTGGGAAAGAGCATCCGTCTCAAACTCAACGGCGCCAGCTCGGCCGAGCCGCTGGTGGGGCTGGCCCGCCAGCACGCCAGCGAAGATGGCTTGCCGCTGCTGCTCGACGTCGAACGCGCCGGGGCGCAAGTGCGCCTGAGTGTGCCGGCCTGCCGCCTGCCGCCCACCGATCCGATCCTGAACGCGTTGGCCCAGCTCTCGAAAGACGGCCGGGCGGAGATCGACTACTGATCAGCTTGGGTCGCGCGGCCCGGCTTTGACCAACATCGGCGTCCAGATCTTGCCGTTGCTGTCGGGCGGGAAGTGGTGCACTCGCTCGATGGCGCGCAGCACGGCCTGATCCCAGCTCGCAACGCCGCTGGAGCGCTCGATTTTCGCGGTGAGTACGGTGCCGTCCGGCGCCAGGTTGACCAGCACCGTCACCCGCGGATCGCCGGTGATCTGGTTGATCTCGGGATAGGTCACGTTCTCCCGCACCAGACTGGCGATGCGCGCCGCATACGTGCCCGACGGACCGGAGGTGCGCGCCGCAGTGCCGGTGCTGTTGGCCGCGCCGGTGCCCGCCTGCTGCATCAACTGCTTCATGTAATCGTCGCGCGACGAGGCGGCAAGCTGCGCCTGCTGCTGCTCCAGTTTTTTCTGCTTCAGCTCGGCTAGCCGCTTTTGTTCAGCCAGCTTTTTTTGCTCGGCCAGCTTTTCCTGGCGCAGTTTTTCTTCCTGCTGCTGTTTGCGCTGTTCGGCCAACTGTTGTTGTTTGAGTTCCTGCTGCTGCTTTTGCTCGGCCAGGCGCTGCTTTTCTTCGGCGAGTTTTTTCTGTTCTTCCTTGAGCCGTTTTTCGATCAGCGTCTGTTGCTCGGCCTGCTGTTTTTTGAGCGCGGCTTCGCGCTCCTGCTTCAGCACGATGTCGGCCTGTTGCACCTGCGGCTCGGGTTTGGGGGCGGCCACGGGTTTGGGCGGCGGCGGTGGCGGTGGCGGCGGGGCGGGTTGCGGCTGGGGTTGCGGCTGCTTGCGTTCCATCGGCGCGGTGGGCCGGGGCGCGGCGCGCTGCACCGTGGGCGACCACAACTCGGCCTCCACCGCTTCGGGCGGGTGACTCTTCCAGTGCACGCCGAAGGCGATGAGGGCGATGAGCAGTAGGTGGAACAGGGCGGCCAGGCCGAAGGCGCGCAGCGTGCCGCGTTCGTGCGGCGGCCGCAGCGCGGAGGGGTCGCCTGGAGATAAGCGCGCGGTGTTCATGGGAAAAGGGGAAAAAACCGGGCTAAAAAGCGGGAGAAAAAACGCATCAGGATGGGTTGGACTGGACGGCCAGGCCCACGCGCTCCACACCGTGTTGTTTGAGCAGATTGAGCGCGCGCATCACCGCGTCGTACTTCACGTTTTTGTCGGCGGCGATCAGCACCGGCATGGCATCGAGGCTCAGGCCAGCCTGCGCGGCCAGTTGCTGTACGGTCTGCGGCAAGTCCTTGAGGCTGACGGGCTGCGGCGCGGCGTTGGCGGCCTTGCTCTTGGGGTCGCGCAGCGAGACTTCGAGCATGTCGTCCTTCTGGATGGTGACCTGTACCAAGGTACTGGGCGCCTGCGGTGCATTGCCCACGGTGGGCAGCTTGACCATGGTCGGCGTGATGAGTGGCGCGGTGACCATGAAAATGATCAGCAACACCAGCATGACGTCGATATAGGGCACGACATTGATGTCGGCCAGAGCGCGCCGCGAGCGATGCCCACGACTGCTGGATTGGAGGGCGGGCATGTCAGAAGTTCCCAGGGATCAGCGAACGGGGTGAGCGCGGGAGCGTCATCTCAGCGCCCTCCGCCAAAGCCGGTGACCGGCCCGGCTCGCCCGGCGCTTGCTGCCGCAGCCTGCTGCGCGGCGCTCGGCGCGGGCGTGCTCTGGCGCTGCAGGATGTTGGAAAACTCTTCGGTGAACGACTCGTAGCGATTGGCCAGGCGATCGATGTCGCGGGCGAAGAAGTTGTAGGCGATCACCGCGGGGATGGCGGCGAACAGGCCGATGGCCGTGGCCACCAGCGCCTCGGCAATGCCGGGCGCCACGGTGGCCAGCGTGACCTGCTGCAGATTGGACAGGCCGACGAAGGCGTGCATGATGCCCCACACCGTGCCGAACAGGCCGACATAGGGCGACACTGAGCCGACCGAGGCGAGAAAGGACAAGTTGGCTTCGAGCGCGTCCATCTCGCGCTGGAAGGCGGCGCGCATGGCGCGGCGGGCGCCGTCCACCAGCGTGGAGCCGTCGAGCACATGGCGCTCGCGCAGCTTGAGGTATTCACGCATGCCCGAGGCGAAGATGCGCTGCAGCGGGCTGCCGTGGCGGCCGTTGCTCAGCGCCGATTGGTAGAGGTCGTTGAGCCCCGTCCCGGACCAGAACTCCTGTTCAAAGTCTTCAGACTTCACCCGCGCCGACTTGATGGCGAAATATTTGCGGAAGATGACGGTCCAGCTCGCCAGCGATACGGAGAGCAGAAGGGCGAGCACCAGCTGCACCACGATGCTGGCGCCGAGCACCATGGACACGATGGAGAAGTTTTGATCCATAGGGAGGTCTGGCTGTAGTAGTGGGAGAGTGAGCGCGCGGCTCAGGAGAGACAGCCTGCATTACAACAAATCCCCAACGGGCGCGGCCGCTGCGGAGAAGACAGGATTGAGGAAAAAAGGTTCACGAAAGGAAGGGTTGCAGCTCAGGGTGCGGGTGAAGCAGGCGCTGCCCAGCGGGTGACGCGGTCGAAGACTACCCGCGGAATGCGCGATGGCCGCAGCGTGGCCGCCGCCACGCAACCCACGCGCACCGTGGCCTCGCACAGCAGCGCGGCGGGTGCACCGCTGGCGTCGCAGCGCCAGGCCTGTTGCGCGACGGTAAGGCTGGCGCTGCCGATATCCTGCAAGCGAAGCTGGATCTGCAGCGCGTCGTCGAGTTTCGCGGGGGCGGCGTAGCGCAGGTGCACGTCGGCCACGACGAACACCATTCCCGATTGCGCCGCCAGCTCCGATTGCGCCAGCCCCAGGCTGCGCAGCCATTCCGTGCGCGAGCGCTCGAAAAAATTGAGATAGTTGGCGTAATAGACGATGCCCCCGGCGTCGGTGTCTTCCCAGTACACCCGCACGGGCCAGTGGAAAGATTGGGTGCCGTCTTTCATGCCGCCTTGCGCTCCAGATAGCCGCGTAGCCGGGCCAGCGCTTCCTGCAGGTTGGCGATGCTGTTGGCGTAGCTCAGGCGGAAGTAGCGCTGGGGCTCGGCGGTGCCGAAGTCTTTGCCAGGTACGAGCACCACGCCGGTATCGCGCATGACCTCGAAGCAGAAATCCCAGCTGTCGGCGCTGTAGGCAGAGCAGTCGGCGTACACATAAAACGCGCCGTCCGGCCGCACGGGCACGCGCAGGCCCAGGGCTTCGAGGCCGGGCACGATCAGGTCGCGGCGGCGTTGGAACTCGGCGCGGCGGCGTTCGTATTCGGCCAAGGTGTCGGGCTCGAAGCAGGCCAGCGCGGCCTGTTGCGCCACGCTGCTGGCGCAGATGAACAAATTGCCGGCCATGCGCTCCAGCGGGGCGACGAGCGAGGGCGGCACGACCAGCCAGCCCAGCCGCCATCCGGTCATCTGGAAGTATTTGGAGAAGCTGTTGACGGTGATGATGTCGTCGCCCGCGGCTAGCGCGGTGTGGCCGTAGCCGGCTTCATAGCTGAGGCCCAGATAGATTTCGTCGACGATGCTCACCCCGCCGCGCGCGCGCACCACGTCGGCGATGCGGCGCAGCTCGTCTGGCGCGATGGAGGTGCCGGTGGGGTTGGAGGGCGAGGCCAGCAGAACCCCAGCGGTCTGCGGCGTCCACGCGGCTTCGACTTCGCTGGCCGTGAGCTGAAAGCGTTGCGCGGCGGGGGCGGGCAGCATGCGTGCCCGCGCACCCGCAGCGGCCACGAAGTTCTTGTTGCACGGATAGCTCGGGTCGGGCATGAGCACTTCATCGCCCGGATTGAACAGCAGCAGGCTGGCCAGGGTGAGGGCGCCCGAGGCGCCCGCGGTGATGAACACGCGCGCCGGGTCGAGCGTCACGCCGTGCACCTGGGCGTAGTGCTGCGCGATGCGTTCGCGTAGCGCAGGCAGGCCGGGCGCCAGGGTGTAGCCGGTGCGGCCGTCGCGCAAGGCTCGGGTGGCGGCTTCGACCACGGGTTCGGGCGCGATGAAATCGGGCTCGCCCACGCTGAGATGGATCATGCGCCTGCCCTGCGCTTCCCAGGCCGTTTGTTGTTCGGCCGCGGCGCGCACCACGTCCATGACGTAGAAGGGTTCGATGGACTGGTTGCGTTGGGCTAAGCGCATGGCGGCTATCAGAGGGAGATCAGAGGGTGTGAATGAATCCGGCGTGGCCGAGCAGCGTGCCCAAACGCTTCCGATCAAGGCGCAAAGCACAGCCGTGCCCATCGGCACGGCGAGCATTTGCAACGCCGAGCGGGGGTGTTTGGGCGCGAGGAGCGGGCATGGCGGATTTGTTCACACCCTCTCAGTCTTTGCGCGGCGGGCGCGGGCTGGCGCTGGCGCGCCGGGGGAAAGAAGCGGCCGCACGTCGCGGCGGGGTTTTGGCCTTGTGGCTGACGGGCACGTTCGCGTAGGGGTTGGGCGGCGGGCTGAAGTCGGTGGCCGTGGGCTGCGCCTGCGGGTGCGACTGGTTGGCGGCTTCGACCTCGGTTTTGCGCAATTGCGCGGCGATGCGGTCGAGCACACCGTTGACGTATTTGTAGCCGTCGGTGCCGCCGTACACCTTGCCGAGTTCGACCGCTTCGTTGATGACCACGCGGTAAGGCACGTCGAGATGACGCTGCAGCTCGAAAGCGCCCATCAGCAGCAGGGCGTGCTCTACCGGGGAAAGCTCGCTGGTCTGGCGGTCGATGTGCGGCTGAATGAGGGCGTCGAGCGGCCCGGCCTCGGCCAGCGCGCCATGCAGCAGCGACTGGAAGTGATCGTCGTCGAGCTTGATGGTGGGGTAGCGCTCGTGCAGAAAGGCTTCGATCGCGCCGGTATCGCTGCCGGCGAGCAGCCATTCATAAATGCCCTGGAACGCGAGCTCGCGCGACTTGCGCCGCGCGCTTTTGGGGGCGGTGGTTGCGGTCATGCGGCCTCGTCGTCGTTGTCGCTGATGTCGATGAACAGGTTGGCCATTTCCACCGCGACGCGGGCGCATTCGGCGCCTTTGTCGATGCGGGCTTCGGCCTGCGCTTCGTTTTCCACGGTGAGCACGCCGTTGGCCACCGGCATGTTGTAGTCGAGCGCCACCTGAGCGATACCGGCCGCGCTGGTATTGCAGACGACCTCGAAGTGATAGGTGTCGCCGCGAATCACGCAGCCGATGGCAATGAGCGCATCGAAGGCCTCGCTCTCGGCCAGCGCCTGCAGCATCAGCGGCAGTTCGAGCGCGCCGGGGACGGTGTAGAGCCCGATATCGTCTTCGTTCACGCCCAGGCGCTGGAGTTCGTCGAGGCAGGACTGGGTGATGCGGTCGGTAATGGCGGTGTTGAAGCGGGCCTGCACCACGGCGACGCGCAGCTCACGGCCATCGAGTTGTTCGGAAAGAATGCGGTTCTGGACGTTTTGCATGGCGTTGGAGTGCAGAGGAGTGGCGCGCCGCGGGGCGCAGAAGGGCAACAGCTTACGCGCCGGGCGCAAGGATGGGGGCGCTGTCCTGTGCGGACTCGAAGCCGACGATCTCCAGCCCGTAGCCTGCCATGCTGGGCATTTTGCGCGGCTGGCCGAGAAGGCGCATCTGACGCACGCCGAGATCGCGCAGGATTTGCGCGCCAATGCCGTAGTCGCGCAAGGCGGTGATGCCCGATTTGGGCGGCGTGGCCGCCGGCTGCAGCAAGCGCTCAAACTGGCTTTTCAGTTGCGCGGCCGATTCACCGCAGTTGAGCAGCACGGCCACGCCCACGCCTTCGCGCACGATGCGCTGCAGGGCCTTCGGCAGATTCCAGGAATGGCGCTGGCAGGCGGCATCGAGCAGGTCGAGAGCGGACAGCGGCTCGTGCACCCGCACCAGGGGGGCCTGCTGGCTGGCGAGGTCGCCATGCACCAGCGCCAGATGCAGGCCATGACCGGCGCGATCGGTATAGGCCACGCAGCGCATGGGGCCGAACGGCGTCTGCATAGGGTGTTCGCCTACGCGCTGCACTAGCGATTCGGTGCGGCTGCGGTATTCGATGAGATCGGCGATGGCGCCGATTTTCAGCTCGTGCTGCGCGGCAAATTGTTCGAGATCGGGCAGGCGGGCCATGGTGCCGTCGGCGTTCATCACCTCGCAGATCACGGCGGCGGGTTCCAGCCCGGCCAGAGCGGCGAGGTCGCAGCCGGCCTCGGTGTGCCCGGCGCGCATCAGCACGCCGCCTTCAGCGGCCATCAGCGGGAAGATGTGACCCGGTTGCACGATGTCGCTGGCCTGTGCATTGCGCGCCACGGCGGCCTGCACGGTGCGCGCACGGTCGGCCGCCGAAATGCCCGTGGTGACGCCTTCGGCAGCTTCGATGGACGCGGTGAAAGCGGTGCCGTGCGAAGAGCCGTTGTGCTCGACCATGTGCCTGAGGCCAAGCTGCGCGCAACGCTGGGCGGTGAGGGTCAGGCAGATCAGGCCGCGCGCATGCGTGGCCATGAAATTGATGGCCTGCGGGGTGATGTGCTCGGCGGCAATGACCAGATCGCCCTCGTTTTCGCGATCTTCCTCATCGACCAGAATGACCATGCGCCCGGCCTTGAGCTCGGCAATGATGTCGGGAACGGGGGACAGGGGCATGATGGGGACGGGCGCTGCTGAAAAGCCCACCATTCTAAAACCGCCTCACCCGGCGCGCTTGCGCCGCTTGCCTTGTCAGAATTCGTAGCGTCCGAAGAAAAACGCGACGTTGCCGTTGTTGAGCTTGTTATTTACCTTCGGGATAAAGGTGCCATAAATCGACAGCCTGCCGAAACGGATCGAGGCGATGGGCAGCGCGATGGGGAAGGGGATGTTGTGGAAGATGTCGGCGCGCGAGGTCACCGCCAGGGTGTAGCCCAGACCGAATCCCACCGGCGCGTCGTTGTTGAACATCCACTGATGGGCGTAGCCGACCACGGGCTCGGCGTTCCAGTGCGAGTCGGAGAAGATCATGGCGTACACCATGTCTTCGTTGCCGTCGGCATTGATGTGATGGCGGCCCCAGCCTATGCCCCAGGCGTGTTTGTTGAGCGTGGCGCGTTTGGCGGCGGTGTAGGTGCCGGGGTCGTGCCAGGTGTAGCCGCTGAAGTACAGATCGTCCTGTCCGGTCTGGGTGGTGCTGACCGCGGCATTCCAGGTGGACTGCGCCCAGTCGGATACGCCGCCCAGCCCCAGCGCCCAACTCGCGCGGGGAACCAGGGCCAGCCAGAGGAGGGCGAAAGTGGATAGAAGGCGGGCTGGAAAATGTTTCATGGGCTCTTGGCGGGCGTCTCAGGGAAGTCGGGCCAGACTTTATCAGCGCAAAAGGTTGAGCCTGTGTCCGTTTGCAACGGGCGGTATGTGTGTGGCCGACTCAAGCGCTGTTCAGAGCCGGGTTGGGGCGCTGATCGGGGCAATGATCAAGCACCGAGGCGCGCGATCAATCGGCCCTGCTGCACGACGAGCAGCGTATTTTCGGGCAGGGGTTCCCAGTCTTCCGGGGTGAGGGGCACGCTGGCGAGCATCACGGCGGGTGCGGGTTTGTCGTCGCGGCCCTGAACATGCAGCCCAGAAGCGCGCATCTGATGCTCGCTGGCGGCTTCGCGCATGAGCAGGTGCAAGCCGGGCACCCAGGTGTTGCCCGGATGACTGCGGCGGCGATGCGCATGAGCGAACAGCAGGTCGCCATCGGTGAACAGAAAGTTCGCCGCGCCAAGGGCACGCAATCTGGCCGCGAAGTCGGAGACCACTTCAATGCGGCGTTTGAGGTCGCCGCTCTCACCCGCCGCATCGAGCACTTGCAGCGATTGCATGAGCACGTAGAACGCATGTTCGGAATCGGTCTGGCCCATCGGGCGGTGCGCCGCATGCGCCAGAGGAAGCGCCTGCTCGATGTCGGGCAGATCGCCGTTGTGGGCAAAGATGTGGCGCTTGCCGAACAGCTCGCGGGCGAACGGCTGGGTGTTGACCAGCGTCACCGGGCCGCGCGAGGCGCGGCGGATATGTGCGATGACTAGCGGGCTGTGAAAGTCGTGCTTTTCGAGCACCGGAACGAAGGCGCTGGTCAGCGCGGGTTGCGCTTCGCGCAGCACATGGGCGTCGCTGCCCTCGTAATACGCCGCGCCCCAGCCGTCGGGATTGGCGGCGTGCGGCCCGCCGTGGCGCGCGAATTCACGAAAGGCGAACCGCACCCGCGCGGGCACACGGCTGGAGTAGGCGAACAACTCACACATCTTTCCGACCCTCCGGTGCGCCCAGCATGCGCTCGACATAGCGGGCGATGAGGTCGATTTCGAGATTCACCGCGCTGCCCTCGCGAAGTTGATGCAGATTGGTGTGCTGCAGGGTGTGCGGAATGAGGTTGATACTCACGCGGCAATGCTGTGGCAGATCTTCGACGCGGTTGACCGTCAGACTCACGCCGTTGATCACGATGGAGCCCTTGTACGCAAAGAACTTGCCTAAAGCGGCGGGCGCGTCCACCTCCAGCAGCCAGGATTCGCCGACGGGCTCGAACCTGGCCACCTGACCGACGCCGTCCACATGGCCGGTGACCAGATGGCCGCCAAGCTTGGTGGACAGCGCGACCGACTGCTCCAGATTGACCTGGGCGTCCGGCACGTCCAGCCCCGTGGTGCGCGCCAGGCTTTCGGCCGAAATGTCGAAGGCAAAGCCACCGGGCTGAAGATCCACCACCGTCATGCAGGCGCCGCTGACGGCGATGCTCTCGCCGAGCTCTACGCCCTGCAACCAAGCCGGATCGACCTGCAGGCGCACGCGTTTGCCGTGACTGGCTTGGGAACCGAGGGGGGTGACTTCGGCGATGCGGCCGACGCTGGTGATGAGTCCGGTGAACATGAGGGTTCAAAGAGAAAAGGAATGAGGGAGACGTGCAAGGATGCGCAGATCGGCGCCGATCCGCTGCACATCATGCCATCGCAGCGCGAGCCCTTCGTTGATCTGCTGATAGGGCCCCAGCGCCGCCAATCCGGCGCCATCGCCCAGCAACTGGGGCGCAAGATACAGCAGCAGTTCATCGACCACGCCGGCGCGCAGCAGCGAGCCGTTGAGCTTTTCGCCGGCCTCGCAGTGCAGCTCGTTGATGCCCCGCTGGCCGAGCACCTGCATCAGTGCGCGCAGATCGGTCTTGCCCGGCTTGTCGGGATCGGCGGGCAGGGCGATGTCTTGCAGATCGAGCGAGGCGGTGGCCGCGCTGCGCAGTGCAGCCAGGCGCGGCGCGGCCTGTTCCGGCGGCAGGGCGTGGACGATCCACAGCGGCGATTCGGCGCTCTGCAACAGGCGCACGGTCGGCGGGCATTCCAGGCGGCTGTCGATGACGATGCGAATGGGCTGGCGCGGCGTCTGCACCGCCCGCACATTGAGCTGGGGATCGTCCGCCCGCACCGTCCCCAGGCCAGTGAGTACGGCGCAGGCACGCGCGCGCCAGAGATGGCCGTCGGCGCGGGCCGCTTCGCTGGTGATCCACTGGCTTGCGCCGTTGGGCAGGGCCGTGACGCCGTCGAGCGAGGCGGCCACCTTCAGCCGCACCCAGGGCGTGCCGCGCACCATGCGGGAGATGAAGCCAAGGTTGATCTCGCGCGCTTCATCGGCGAACAGCCCGACATCGACCTGGATGCCGGCATCGCGCAAACGCTGCAATCCCTGGCCTGCCACCAGCGGGTTGGGATCGACCAGCGCAGCAACCACGCGCGCGACGCCTTGCGTGGCCAGCAGGTCGGCGCAGGGCGGCGTGCGGCCGTGGTGCGCGCAGGGCTCCAGCGTGACGTAGGCGGTGGCGCCCCGCACCTCGTGGCCGCGCTCCCAGGCTTGCTTCACTGCCTGGACTTCTGCGTGGTCTTGCCCCGCCGCCAGCGTGGCGCCTTCGCCCAGCACCTGGCCGTCTCGCACCAGCACGCAGCCCACCCGCGGATTGGGGCTGGTGCGGTACATCGCGCTGTGCGCCAGATCGAGCGCCCGGCGCATGAAGCGCTGATCTTGTTCGCTGAATGAAACGTCGTCCGGGTTCATGTCGGAGTTTTGCCGCGCCGGGGTTTGGCGGCGGGCGAGGGCGGCTGCATTTCCTGCAGCACGTCGAGAAACTGGCTCAAATCCTTGAAGCTGTGGTAGACGGAGGCGAAGCGCACATAGGCAATGCCGTCGAGCGTGCGCAATTCTTCCATCACCCAGGCGCCGATTTGGGTGGAGGGCAGCTCGCGCGCGCCGCTTTGCAGCAGCATTTGCTCCACGCGCCCGATGGCGGTATCCACCGCGTCGGCACTGACCGGTCGCTTGCGCAAGGCCAGCAGGAAAGAGGCGCGCAGTTTGTCGCGGTCGTATTCGGTGCGGCGGCCATCTTTTTTCACCACCACCGGAAAGCTGACCTCCGCGCGCTCATAGGTGGTGAAGCGCTTGTCGCAATGGCCGCAACGCCGCCGCCGCCGCAGCGCGGTGCCGTCTTCCACATCACGGGTTTCAATCACCTGCGTGTCGGGGCTTTGGCAAAAGGGGCATTTCATGGCGGCGTGGCAACATTAAACCCGTCATTATTCACGCCGCAGCCTGTTTTCGCGGCAGCGCGCGCAAACACGGCGCGGATCAAACGCCTGACGCGGCGGCTACACTGCCCGCCGATGAAAAATCTGGTTCTCCTCATTTCCGGGCGCGGCAGCAATCTGCAGTCCATTCTTCAGGCCGAGCGCGAACAGGGCTGGGGCGTTTGCGTGCGTGGAGTACTCAGTAACCGGGCTGATGCCGCTGGGCTGGATATTGCGCGCGCCTTCGGCGTGCCCACGCAGGTGATCGCGCACGCCGACTTTCCCAACCGTGAGGCGTTCGACGGCGCTTTGGGCGATGCGATTGATGCGCTGGAGCCCGACGTCGTCGCGCTGTGCGGCTTCATGCGGGTGCTGGGTGCGGCCTTCGTCGACCGCTTTGCGGGCCGTCTGGTGAATATCCATCCGTCTTTGCTGCCAGCTTTCACCGGGTTGCGCACCCATGCCCGCGCCCTTGAGGAAGGGGTGAAGTGGCACGGTGCTACCGTGCATCTGGTGAGCAGTGCGCTCGATCACGGGCCGATTCTGGCGCAGGCCGCCGTGCCGGTGCTCGATGGTGATACGGTCGAGACGCTGGCCGCGCGGGTCTTGCTTGAAGAGCACCGAATTTATCCCCCCGCCGTGCGGGCTTTGCTGGAAGGGCGGGTGCAGATCGACGGCTTGCGCACCCGTATCCGTCTGTCCTCCGATTCTTCCCTTTGAAAGAGCGCCATGAAACCGCGTGACCTGCTTTACACCGCGCGCGACGTGCTGCGCGATATGTTGCGTTTCGACGCCGCGGCCGATGCCGTGCTGTCGCGGCTGTTCCGTGCCAAGCCGCAACTGGGCAAGACCGACCGGCAGATCCTGGCCGACACGGTCTATCAGGTGCTGCGGCATCTGCGCTTGTTTCAGACGCTGGCCGCGACCGACGAAAGCATCGGCGGGGCTATGGAACTGCGTCTGGCCATTCTCGGCTGGTCGGGAAACGCGCAATCGCTGCATGCGGCGCTTTCTCCCGAGCAACTCGAGTGGCGCAAACGCTTGCTGGCACAAGACGCGATGGCCCTGCCCGAAGCGGTGCGCTGGAGTCTGCCGGAATGGCTGGCGGCCGCCCTGCAGGCGAACTATGGCGCGGAATATCCCGCGCTGGCGCAGGCACTGTTGCGCCCGGCTCCGCTGGATTTGCGGGTTAATGTGCAGAAAGCACGGCGCGAAGCCGTGCTCGACGTGTTCGCCCGCCTCAATCTGCCCGCGCAGCCAACGCCCTATTCGCCGTGGGGCGTACGCCTGGAAGGCAAACCCGCTTTGCAGGATCTCACCGTCTTTCGCGAAGGCTGGGTGGAGGTGCAGGACGAAGGCAGTCAGCTGCTCGCCGTACTGCTGGCCCCGCGCCGCGGTGAAATGGTGGTCGACTTCTGCGCCGGAGCCGGCGGCAAAACCCTGGCGCTGGGCGCCATGATGCGCAGCACGGGTCGGCTTTATGCGTTCGACGTGGCCGACTACCGCCTGGCCAAGCTCAAACCCCGGCTGTTGCGCAGTGGGCTATCCAATGTGTACCCGGTCGCCATCGCACATGAACGCGATGAACGGGTCAAACGTCTGGCTGGCAAGGTCGACCGGGTGCTGGTGGACGCGCCGTGCTCCGGCCTGGGTACCTTGCGCCGTAACCCCGATATGAAATGGCGACAGAAGCCTGAAGATATTGCCGAGTTGACGACAAAACAAGCCAGCATCATGCAATCGGCGGCAACGTTGCTGAAACCGGGCGGGCGCTTGGTTTACGCTACCTGTAGCGTCTTGCCGGAAGAAAACGGCGGCATCGTCAATGCCTTTCTGGCCGCGCACCCCGATTTCGAACGTGTTCCCGCCGATGCGGTGCTACGTCAGCAAGGAGTGGACGGCGAGGGCCTGGTGACCCATGGGGACTTGCAGTTGTTGCCCAATCGTCACGCCACCGACGGCTTTTACGCCGCCGTGCTGCAGCGGCGCCCGACCTCATCTGATCGTGGCGAAGCCGATGCCACGCTTGCGGACTGACAAGGGCTTCTCGTTTGCACTGAGTGCTGTCGTCAGTGCAAGACCGATAATGAATGCAACTTTCGCCAGCGGCGAAGTTCCAATTGTGTTGTATCGATCTGAAAGTTTCTGATGTTTGATGTGTTTTTGAATTGGGCTGGTCACGGCCTTTTGCGTGCATCGTGGTGGCAAATCGTCTTATTTGCGCTCATCACCACGCATATCACCATTGCGTCCGTCACTATTTTTCTGCACCGCGCTCAGGCTCACCGGGCGCTGGAACTGCACCCGATCGCCTCGCACTTTTTCCGGTTCTGGCTGTGGTTCACCACGGGCATGGTCACCAAGGAATGGGTAGCGATTCATCGCAAGCATCACGCCAAGTGCGAGACGGTCGACGACCCTCACAGTCCGGTGACCCGCGGCATCGATACAGTGCTGTTGCGCGGCGCCGAGTTGTACCGAATCGAATCGAGAAACGCCGAAACCCTGAGCAAATTCGGTCACGGCACTCCTGACGACTGGTTGGAGCGCAACGTTTATTCCCGATTTATCTGGCAGGGCGTCGGGCTTTTGCTCATCCTCGATGTGCTGATGTTCGGCGCGATCGGCGCCACGGTGTGGGCCGTGCAGATGTTGTGGATTCCGATCTGGGCAGCCGGGGTGATCAACGGGCTGGGTCATTGGTGGGGCTATCGCAATTTTTCGGCGCGAGACAGCAGCCACAACATTTCTCCCTGGGGGTTGCTGATCGGCGGCGAAGAGTTGCACAACAACCACCACACCTATCCCACGTCGGCCAAGCTCTCGGTCAAATGGTGGGAGTTCGATATCGGCTGGGCTTATATCCGAGCTTTGTCCTGGGTGGGTTTGGCCAAACCGCGCAAACTGCCGCCACAGTTCCGGCTGGGCGAGGTGCGCGCCGAGGTCGATCAACTCACTTTGCAAGCCGTTATCGCCAACCGCTATGAGTTGATGGCGCGCTATGCCGCGGGGTTGAAGTCCACCCTCAAGGCCGAACTGGCCCGAGCTGCAGAGCAGGGCGCGGTGAGCCATCTGCCGACTTTGCGTGCGGCCAAACGCTGGATTGGCATCGAGCGCGAGATTCTTTGCGAGCGTTCGCGCGCCTTGGTGGACGCCGCGGCGAGCGCCAGCCCTAACCTGAGCAAGCTGCTGCACATGCGCGAAGAGCTCAAATCGGTGTGGGAGCAGACCAATCTGAACGCCGACCAGCTTCGCTTGAAGCTCCAGGACTGGTGCCGCCGTGCCGAAGACAGTGGCTTGGCCCCGCTTCGGGAGTTGTCGCTGAGGCTGCGACGTTATACGCCGACAGCCTGAATTCTGATGTTTACAACGTGATGTTTACAACGCTTGGGCATTCATGCCGGATGCCCAGGCTAAACATTGATGGAGCGCCGAAGCACGCGCCAAAGAAAAGAAGCACCCACAAAAAATCCGCTGGTCTGGCCGCAGTAAAGTTAAATACTGCGGCCGATCCAGCGGATCGTTCTTGAGCAGGCAGACCAGATTACTTGATCTTGCCTTCTTTGTAATTCACATGCTTGCGCGCGACCGGATCGAATTTCATGATTTCGATCTTTTCGGGCGTGGTGCGCTTGTTTTTGGTGGTGGTGTAGAAATGGCCGGTGCCCGCAGAGGATTCCAGCTTGATTTTTTCGCGTCCGCCTTTGGTTGCCATGATGGGTTCCGTGCAGTTCTAGGAAGGAATGGAGGGGCGATCAGATCTCGCCGCGCGAGCGCAGCTCGGCCAGCACGACGTCGATGCCTTTTTTGTCAATGGTGCGCAGCCCAGAGCTCGTTACGCGCAAACGCACGAAACGGTTCTCGCTTTCAACCCAGAAACGACGATATTGCAGATTGGGCAGGAAGCGGCGCTTGGTCTTGTTGTTCGCATGGGACACATTGTTCCCGACCATCGGCCCTTTACCTGTCACTTGACACACTCGTGCCATGGCACACCTCGAAATTGTGTAGAACAAAGGCTAAAGATTATAGCTGGAAAGATTTGCTTGTCCACCGCTATCGGTGTCAAGACTCCGCATTCTCCAGATAGCGCTGTGCATCCAGAGCGGCCATGCAGCCGGTACCTGCGCTGGTGATCGCCTGACGATAAACGTGATCTTGCACGTCGCCCGCGGCGAATACGCCGGGCACACTGGTGGCGGTCGCCATCCCTTCGTTGCCGCTGCGGGTGATGATGTAGCCGTCCTTCATGTCCAACTGGCCTTTGAAAATTTCAGTGTTGGGCTGGTGGCCGATGGCGATGAAACAGCCATTCAGTGCGATGTCTTCGTCGGCGCCGGTCTGGCTGTTGTGGATGCGCACGCCAGTCACGCCACTGGCGTCGCCCAGCACTTCTTTCAATTCGCTCCAGAGCTTGAGTTCGACTTTGCCCTCGGCCGCGCGGGCCATGAGTTTGTCGACCAGAATGGGTTCGGCACGAAATTTGTCGCGGCGGTGAATGACGGTCACCTTGCTGGCGATATTGGCCAAATACAGCGCCTCTTCGACGGCCGTGTTGCCGCCGCCCACCACGCACACTGGCTGGTTGCGATAGAAAAAGCCGTCGCAAGTCGCGCAGCCCGAGACGCCCTTGCCCATGAAGGCCTCTTCGGTGGGCAGTCCCAGATATTTGGCCGAGGCGCCAGTGGCGATGATCAGGGTGTCGCAGGTATAAACGCCGCTGTCGCCTTCGATGCGGATGGGTTTTTCGCGCAGATGCGCGGTGTGTATGTGATCGAACACGATCTCGGTGTTGAAACGCTCGGCATGCGCCTGAAAACGCGCCATCAAGTCGGGCCCTTGCACGCCATCGACGTCGGCAGGCCAGTTGTCGACTTCGGTCGTGGTCATGAGTTGACCGCCTTGAGCCAGACCGGTGATGAGCAGGGGGTTCAGATTGGCGCGGGCCGCATAGACGGCGGCGCTGTAACCGGCCGGGCCGGAGCCCAGAATGAGCACTTTGGCGTGTTTGGATGTCATGATGTGTGAGAAACTTCGGGCTGAGAGGATGGGGGAGAAGGTCGCGCTGCAACCGCTGCTGACGGACTGTCCTCGAAAATAGAACAAGGGCAAGCCACCGCACAATAGATAAGATTTTAGGGGTGCGGCATATCGGGCGTGCGGCATGCGGCTATTTTCTGGCTTCTCCGCCTGCCTTCGAAATTGCCCCTCCGCCCCATAAACTGGAGAAACTGATGTCGCAAATCACCGATATTGACCTCGTTCGGCGCGTGCCGCTGTTTGCCGTGCTCACCGAATCGCAGGCCTGGTCGATTTCGCAATCCATCGTCAAGCGGCGCTACAAGCGCGGCGAAAACATCGTCGAGCAGGGCAGCAAGTCGAATGCCCTCTTCATTCTGCTTTCCGGCCGGGCGCGGGTGATCAGCATGGATGCCAAAGGCCGCGAAGTCATCATCGCCGTGCTGCATGCGGGCGATTACATCGGGGAAATGAGCCTGATCGATGGCGAACCGCACAGCGCCACGGTGCAGGCCGAGGTGCAGACCGATGTGATGATGCTCGGCCGGGTGGCGTTTCTGCAATGCCTGCCTGAAAACACCAGCATGTCTTTTGCGATCATGCGCGGGCTGGCGCTGCGTCTGCGTCGGGCCGACCGAAAAATTGAATCTCTGGCGCTGATGGATGTCTATGGCCGTGTGGCGCGCGCGCTGATGGAACTCACGGACGAAATGCAGAACGAGCACGTCATCCGCAACAAGCTCTCGCGCCAGGATCTGGCCAAGATGGTCGGTGCTTCGCGCGAAATGGTCAGCCGGGTGATGAAGGACTTTGAACAGCAAGGTTTTGTGGTCGAGCGCGAAGACGGCACCTTGTTGATCCGAGAGCATCTCTCGACCCTGATTTGATGCGAGCGGGGTGTGCACGGCCCCTCGTCCTCGCTCCTGATCCGTCGTCCCTTATCTGTCGTCCTTTATCCGCCGTCTATATCCGCCTGCGATTCTGAGCCTGGGCGATCTGTCGCGTTGGCTTGTTTGCCCATGACCGCCGCGAAGGCGGCAAAATCCGCCCTGAAGCCCAGTTTGATGGCGGGCGCGATGCATCACCCTGGATTTTGAACACCCCTCCCATGCCGAAAATCGATACCCGACGTCGCCCTTCCCAGGCGGCGCTCCGTTCTGAGCCGCGCAGCCGCCTGCAGCGTTTTGCGAGCGAGGTACGCCTGACGGCCGCCTTCATCGGTTGGATTTTGCTTTGCCTGAGTCTGCTGAGCTTTCACAAGTCCGATCCGTCCTGGTCGAGTTCGGGCACCGATGGCCATGTGGTCAACTGGGTCGGCGTGGTTGGGGCCTGGTTTTCCGATGTGGCCTATTTTCTGCTGGGCTTCTCGGCCCTGTGGCTGATTCCGCTGGGCCTGTACGGCCTGCTGCGCATGTGGCGCAACACCCAGGCGCAAACACCCGCCGCCGAGGAGCAAACGCCTGTGAGCCGGTGGCGCAAGCTGCAGCCGCTGGCCGCCGCTGCGGGCCTGCTGCTGTTGCCGCTTTCCAGCGCGGCGCTGGAGTCGACGCGGCTGTGGAGCCTGGCTCCTGCCCTGCCGGGCGAGGCCGGTGGTTTGCTTGGGCATGGCCTGGGTATCGCCGTTGATACCTTGCTGGGCGACACTGGCGGCACTCTGGTGCTGCTGGCGGTCTTTCTGTTTTCGCTGAGCTGGGTCGGTCATTTTTCATGGGCCGACGCGGCCGAGCGCCTGGGGGGCTGGATCGAGCGGCTGTGGACCTGGCAGCGCGAACGCCGCGGACGCGAAGACGATGTGCTGGCCGGGCAGCAAGCCAAGCAGGAGCGCGAAAAGGAAGTCGAGTTGCAGCGGCCTTTGGTGGAAGAGCGCGAGGTGCTCGCTCCCGTGCTGATCGAGCCTTCGGTGGCTTATGTGCCGCAGTCTCCGCGCGTGCTCAAGGAAAAGCAGAAACCGCTGTTCAATGAACTGCCCGACTCTTCCCTGCCGGCCTTGGGCCTGCTGGATGCCGCGCCCTCGGTGCAGGCGGAAACCGTCAGCCACGAAACGCTGGAGTTCACTTCGCGCCTGATCGAGAAAAAGCTCAAGGATTTCGGCGTGGAGGTGCGCGTGGTGGCGGCCTATCCCGGCCCGGTCATCACCCGCTACGAAGTGGAGCCGGCCACTGGCGTGAAGGGTGCGCAGATCGTCAATCTGTCGCGCGATCTGGCGCGGGCCTTGTCGCTGGTGAGCATCCGCGTGGTCGAAACCATTCCGGGCAAGAACACCATGGCGCTGGAGCTTCCCAATGCCAAACGGCACACCATCAAGCTGTCGGAGATTCTGGGTTCCAACAACTATCACGAAGCCGCCTCGATGCTGACCATGGGTCTGGGCAAGGACATCGTGGGCAACCCGGTGGTGGCCGATCTGGCCAAGATGCCGCACCTGCTGGTAGCGGGCACCACCGGCTCGGGCAAGTCGGTCGGCGTCAACGCCATGATTCTGAGCCTGCTGTACAAGGCCGAACCCAGCGATGTGCGGCTGATTCTGATCGATCCGAAAATGCTCGAACTCAGCGTGTACGACGGCATTCCGCATCTGCTCGCGCCCGTGGTGATCGACATGAAACAGGCGGCGCAGGCGCTGAACTGGTGCGTGGGCGAGATGGAGCGCCGCTACAAGCTGATGAGCAAGCTCGGCGTGCGCAATCTCGCGGGCTACAACACCAAGGTGCAGGAGGCCCGTGCGCGCGGCGAGCCGCTGACCAACCCGTTCAGCCTCACGCCAGAGTCTCCCGAACCGCTGGAGAAGTTGCCGCACATCGTGGTCGTCATCGACGAACTGGCCGATCTGATGATGGTGGTGGGCAAAAAGATCGAGGAACTCATCGCCCGCCTGGCGCAGAAGGCGCGGGCGTCGGGCATTCACCTCATCCTGGCCACCCAGCGCCCCAGCGTGGATGTGATCACCGGGTTGATCAAGGCCAATATTCCCACCCGCATGGCCTTCCAGGTGTCGAGCAAAATCGATTCGCGCACCATCCTCGACCAGATGGGCGCGGAGAGCCTGCTGGGCATGGGCGACATGCTGTACCTGCCGCCCGGCTCGGGCATGCCGCAGCGGGTGCATGGCGCGTTTGTGAGTGACGCCGAAGTGCACCGCGTGGTCGAAGACATCAAAAGTCGAGGCGGGCCGAACTATCTCGAAGGCATCCTCACTGGCGAGGAAGATCTGGATGGGGCGGGCGCTGTGGGTGGCGCGGGCGGCTCAGACGGCGAGAGCGACCCGCTCTACGATCAGGCGGTGCAGATCGTGCTGCAGCACCGCAAGGCGTCGATTTCTCTGGTGCAGCGTCATCTGCGCATCGGCTACAACCGTTCAGCCAGACTACTGGAGCAGATGGAACAATCCGGTTTGGTGTCGGCGCTGACCGCCAACGGCAACCGCGACATCCTGGTGCCGGTGCGGTCGGAGTGAACTTGCGCCCGCATCACGCACCCTGATTTGAATTTTTGAAAGACCGAATGATGATGTTTATGAACACGCGCTGGCGCACCACGCTGATGCGGCTTTTTCTCGCGGGCGGTCTGCTCGGCACCAGTCTGCCTGCGGCCTTCGCGGCGAATTCGGTGCAACTGCTCGAACAGTGGCTGCAGCAAACCCGGGGCGGCAGCGCCCAGTTCACTCAGACTGTGAGCAACCCCAAGGGCCCGGCGCAGGCGCCGGCTACCGGCCAGTTTGCCTTCGAGCGGCCCGACCGTTTCCGCTGGGACTACAACAAGCCCTATGGCCAGGTCATCGTCAGCGACGGCAAGCAGCTCTGGACCTATGACCACGACCTCGATCAGGTGACCATCACCCCAGTCACGCAGGCGTTCAAGGGTACGCCTGCCGCGATCTTCGCAGGAACCGACCTGACCCGGCTGTTCACCCTGCAGGCCCAGGCCGATGTCGGCGGTCTGCAATGGGTGCAGGCCACGCCCAAGGCCAAGGACAGCAATTTCGACTGGATACGCATCGGTCTGCGCAGCACGGCACAAGGCCCGGAAGTGGCCGAGCTTCAGTTGCGCGATGCTTTCGGGCAGATTTCCACCATGCGCTTCACCGCCATCAAACACAACCCGACCTTCGGCCCGGACAGCTTCCGTTTCACTCCGCCCAAAGGGGCTTCGGTCATCAGCCAGCCATGACCAGCGGCCCGGGCCTGTTCGACGACGCGGACCTGCCCGCGCCCGCCCGCCCGCTGTCTGCGTCCAAGCCCGCGCCTGGGGCCAACGCTCCGCTGGCCGAGCGTTTGCGCCCGCATCATCTCGGTGAAGTGGTGGGCCAACGCCACCTGCTCGGACCCGGCAAGCCGCTGCGCGTGGCGTTTGAAACCCGGCGGCTGCACTCCATGCTGTTTTGGGGGCCGCCCGGCGTGGGCAAAACCACCCTGGCGCGGCTGATGGCCGATGCTTTCGATGCCGACTTTCTGCCGTTGTCGGCAGTGCTCGCCGGGGTTAAAGACATCCGCGATGCCGTCGCCCAGGCCCAGTCCGCGCAGCAACGGGGGCGGGCGACCATTGTGTTCGTCGATGAGGTACACCGCTTCAACAAAAGCCAGCAGGATGCGTTTTTGCCGCATGTCGAATCCGGCTTGTTCACCTTTATCGGCGCGACCACGGAAAACCCGTCATTCGAGGTCAATAGTGCCTTGCTGTCGCGCGCCGTGGTGTACGTGCTCGAACCGCTGGACGCCGACGATCTTGGCTTGCTGATGCAGCGCGCGCTGGCGGGCGGCGGCGTCGAGTCCATCGAGCCCGCGGCGCAAGAACGGCTCATTCGCCATGCCGATGGCGATGCCCGCCGCCTGCTGGGCGCGCTCGAACTGGCGCTGCAGGCCGCCATGCGGGCCGCTCAAACCACGCTCACAGCCGACCTGCTCGAACAAACCTTGGGCGCGACCCTGCTGCGTTTCGACAAAGGCGGCGAGCAGACCTACGACCTGATCTCGGCGTTGCACAAATCGGTGCGGGGCTCGGATGTGGACGCCTCGCTCTACTGGTTTGCGCGCATGCTCGAAGGCGGCGCCGATCCCCGCTATCTCGCGCGACGTCTAATCCGCATGGCGGTGGAAGACATCGGCCTGGCCGACCCCAAGGCGCTGACCCTTGCACTTGAAGCCGCGCAAACCTACGAGCGCTTAGGCAGCCCCGAAGGCGAGCTGGCGCTGGCCGAGGCGGTGGTTTATCTGGCCGTCACGCCCAAGTCGAACGCGGTTTACAAGGCCTTCAACGCCGCGCGCGCGTTTGCCCGGGAGCAAGGCACCCAGCCCGTGCCCTTGCGCCTGCGCAATGCGCCCACCAAACTGATGAAAAACCTGGGCTATGGCAAGGATTACCGCTACGCCCACGATGAGGCCGACGCTTTTGCCGCCGGAGAAACCTATTTTCCTGACGGCATGACGCCGCCCCGCTTTTATCAGCCCACATCGCGCGGGGTGGAGGAGCGCATCGCCCGCCGCCTGCAAGACTTGGCTGAGCGCAATACCCGGGGCAGTGTGGTGTCATCTTTCGGGCCGGAAAGTGACAGTGCCGCAACTGAACCATCCAGCGACTGAGCGGCCTCAAACTGCGGGTTGACCCGGTGCCGGGTGACCCAAGGCAGGCGGTTATCATCGCGCCAGCCAAAAAAACAGGGGTCAGGACAGCCCGGCCCCCAGACAAAACCATGAAGCCTGTTCACCCTCGCCCGGCAGCATCGTTGCCGGGTGCCGCCGCGTACCAGACGCGGCATGTATCGTGCGCGCTCGCAGGCGCTCCACTTTCACACACGATGTCCTGGAGGCATGCACTCAACCGGTGCGGCAGTCCGGGCATGCGCTTTGCTTTCATCCCCGGTTTACTCGTTTCACCCCGGCCGCTCCAAAAGAGTCGGGCCGTCACTCACTAGCCATCCGCTCGTCAGGAGATTCAAGGTATGGATATTTTTCTTCAGCAGATCGTCAACGGTCTGGTTCTGGGCAGCATGTATGCCCTGATCGCTCTCGGCTACACCATGGTGTACGGCATCGTCAACCTCATCAATTTTGCGCATGGGGACGTGATGATGGTGGGGGCGCTCACGGCCTATACTGTGTTCAAGGTGCTCGATCATGTGGCCCCGCATCTTCCAGGTTGGTTGGTCGTGGTCATCGCCTTGGTCATCGCCATGCTGGCCACGGGAGCGCTCAACTACTTCATCGAGCGCATCGCCTACCGGCCCTTGCGCAATGCGCCCAAGCTGGCGCCGCTGATCACGGCCATCGGCATGTCCATCCTGCTCGAAACCCTGGCGATGATCATCTGGGGGCGCGACTACAAGGTGTTCCCGTCCGGGTTGCTGCCGAGCAATGTCATCAATGTCGGCGGTATTGTCATCACGCCGGTACAGATCATGATTCTGATAGTCACGGCCGTGCTGCTGGCGGGGCTGACCTGGCTGATCAATCACACCAAGCTGGGCCGGGCGATGCGGGCCACGGCGGAGAACCCGCGCGTGGCGTCGCTGATGGGGGTGAATCCCAACTTCGTCATCTCCTCGGCGTTCGTGATCGGCGCCATGCTCGCTGCGATTGCCGGGGTGATGTGGTTTGCCAACTTCGCCACGGCGAACTTCTATATGGGCTTCACGCCGGGTTTGAAGGCCTTTACCGCGGCGGTGCTGGGCGGCATCGGCAATCTTTCGGGGGCCATGCTGGGCGGTATTCTGCTGGGGCTGATCGAGGTGTTGGGCGCTGGCTATATCGGTACGCTCACCGGTGGGGTGTTCGGCAGTAATTACCAGGACATCTTCGCCTTCATCGTGCTGATTCTGGTGCTGACCCTGCGCCCGCAAGGCCTGCTGGGTGAGCGCGTGGCCGATCGCGCCTGAGGAGACTGAACATGAACCAACAAAAGAACTGGGTCTGGATTGTGGTGGGCGCTGCTGCGCTCATCGCGCTGCCCATGGTGCTGCAGATCGCAGGAGATGCCTGGGTGCGGATCGCAGCCTTTGCCATGCTCTACATCATGCTGGCGCTGGGGCTGAACATTGTGGTCGGCCTAGCCGGGCTGCTTGATCTGGGCTATATCGCCTTTTATGCGGTGGGGGCGTATCTGTATGCGCTGTTGTCGTCGAACCAGCTCACGAGCAATTTCGATGCGCTGGGGGCGATGTTCCCCAATGGCTTCGATGTGTCGATCTGGCTGGTCGTTCCCATGGCGGCGGCGCTGGCGGCCAGTGCGGGCATTGCGCTGGGTACGCCCGTGCTCAAACTGCGCGGCGACTATCTGGCCATCGTGACGCTGGGCTTTGGCGAGATCATCCGCATTTTCATGAACAACCTGAACGCGCCGGTGAACATCACCAACGGCCCGCAAGGCATTTCGGGCATTCACGGTATTCGCCTGTTCGGCTGGGATCTGAACCAGAATATCAATATCGGCAGTTTCACCATACCCTCGGTGGCGCAGTATTACTACCTGTTCCTGGTCCTGGTAGTGTTTGTGGTGATACTGAGCTACCGCCTGCAGGATTCGCGCATCGGCCGCGCCTGGATGGCGATGCGCGAAGATGAAATCGCCGCCAAGGCCATGGGCATCAATACCCGCAATATGAAGTTGCTGGCGTTTTCGATGGGGGCGACTTTCGGCGGCGTGGCCGGGGTGATGTTCTCGGCCTTTCAGGGCTTCGTCTCGCCCGAGTCGTTTTCGCTGCTGGAGTCGATCATCGTGCTGGCCATGGTGGTGATCGGCGGCATGGGCCACATTCCCGGCGTCATTCTTGGCGCGGTGCTGCTGTCGGTGCTGCCCGAAGCGTTGCGCTATATGGGCTTCATCTCCGACTGGCAGCAGCACACTTTCGGCCATGTGTATATGGACAGCGGCATCCTGCGTCAGCTCATCTATGCGCTTGCCATGATCATCATCATGATCCTGCGGCCCAAAGGACTGTGGCCTGCGCCCGAACATGGCAAGAGCTTCGCCAAACTGCCCACTCCGCTGCAGGAAGGAGGCAAGGCATGAGCGACACTGTTCTGCGCGTGAGTGGCGCATCCAAACGCTTTGGCGGCTTGCAGGCTCTGAACGATGTCGGCATCCAGATCGACCGCGGCCAGATTTATGGACTGATCGGCCCCAATGGGGCGGGCAAGACCACGTTTTTCAATGTCATCACCGGGCTGTATCCGCCCGATTCGGGCGATTTCATCCTGGCGGGCAAGGCTTACAAGCCGGCCGCGGTGCATCAGGTGGCGCGTGAGGGTATTGCCCGCACGTTCCAGAACATCCGCCTGTTTCCGGACATGACGGCGCTGGAGAACGTGATGGTCGGGCGGCATGTGCGCACCAACAGCGCGCTGATCGGCGCGGTGTTCCGCACCCGGCATTTCAAGACCGAGGAAAAAGCCATCCGCGAACGGGCGCGTGAACTGCTGGCCTATGTGGGCATCGAGCGGTATGCCGATTTCCGCGCCCGCACGCTGTCGTATGGCGATCAGCGCCGCCTGGAAATCGCCCGCGCTCTGGCTACCGATCCGCAACTACTGGCGCTCGACGAGCCCGCGGCCGGCATGAACGCCACGGAAAAACTGCAGCTGCGCGAGCTGCTCACCGCGATCCAGAAAGACGGGCGCACCATTCTCATCATCGAGCACGATGTGAAGCTGGTCATGGGCCTGTGCGACCGGGTGACCGTGCTCGATTACGGCAAGATCATTGCCGAAGGGGTGCCCGCCGAAGTGCAGAAAAATCCGAAAGTCATCGAAGCCTATCTGGGCGCAGGGGAGCACTGAGCATGTCCGAAATTGTTCTCAAAATCACGGGCCTGCGCGTCTCTTACGGTGGCATTCAGGCGGTCAAGGGCGTCGATCTGGAGGTACGCAAGGGCGAGCTGGTCAGCCTGATCGGCGCCAATGGCGCGGGCAAGACCACCACGCTCAAGGCCATCACCGGGCTGCAGCCCATCACTGACGGCGAAGTGCACTACGCCGGACGCACCATCAATGGCCAGGGCGCCTACGACCTGGTGCGGCAGGGGTTGTGCATGGTGCCCGAAGGGCGTGGGGTGTTCACCCGCATGACCATCGCAGAAAATCTGCAGATGGGCGCCTACACCCGCAAGGACAAAGAGATCGACAGCGACATCGACAAGGTCTATGGCATTTTCCCGCGCCTGAAGGAACGCCGCGACCAGCTCGCCGGCACCATGTCGGGCGGCGAGCAGCAGATGCTGGCCATGGGCCGGGCGCTGATGAGTCGTCCGCAAGTGCTGCTGCTCGACGAGCCGTCGATGGGACTGTCGCCCATCATGGTCGACAAAATTTTCGAGGTAGTCGAAGACATTTCCAAGCAAGGCGTGACTATTCTGCTGGTCGAGCAAAACGCCAAGCGCGCGCTGGGGCTGGCCGATCGCGGCTATGTCATGGACTCGGGGCAGGTCACCATGACCGGTCCGGCCGAAGAGTTGCTGCACGACCCGCGCGTGCGCGCGGCTTATCTGGGGGAGTGAGCGATCCGATGATCAAAAAGGCCTGCAATATGCGGGCCTTTTTGTTTTCATGGTGTCTGGCGCTTCAGGCTTTCGCCCCTGCCTTGTCGGCCTCGGTGGTGAAGGCGTCGGCGAAGAAGGCGTCTTCGGGGAGTTGGCACTGCTGGGTGAAATCGCGCTGCGCGGCTTCGACCATGACGGGGGCGCCGCAGGCGTAAACCGCATAGCCGGAAAGGTCGGGCACATCGTCCATCACGGCCCGATGGACGAAACCCGTGCGCCCGCTCCAGTCGGCGTCAGGCTCGGAGAGCACGGGAATGAAGCGCAGATGCGGCATGGCGGCGCATTGTTGTACCGCCCAGTCGTGCAGGTAGAGGTCTTGCTGCTTGCGCCCGCCCCAATACAGCGTGACTTCGCGCGGGTCGGCGTTGGCGCGCATCTGCTCGAGGATGGCCTTGATCGGTGCGAAACCTGTGCCGGAAGCCAAGAAGATCAAGGGCTTGTTTTCGGGGTCGTCGCGCAGGAAAAAACTGCCGAACGGGCCTTCGATGCGCTGGATCTCTTTCTCTTTCATCGCGGTGAACACATGATCGGTGAACTTGCCGCCCGGCATGTGGCGCAGATGCAGTTCGACCTGCGGGGATTCGCTGGGCGCGCTGGCCATGGAATAGCTGCGCCGTGCGCCATCACGCAGCAGAAACTGGATGTACTGTCCGGCGCGATAGCGCAGCGGATCCGCCGCAGGCAGTTGCAACATCACCCGAACTACATCGGGGGCGAGATGCTCGATGCTGCTTACCCGGGCCGGCATTTTTTTCACCGCAAATTCGCCCGCGCCAACCACTTCGTGGCTTTCGATCACCACATCGGTGAGCGCCTTGGCGCGGCAGGCGAGAATGAAGCCCTGCGCCCGTTCGGCCTCGCTCAGCGCCTTGAGCTGGTGAACGCCCAGCTCGATCTCGCCTTGGAGCAGCTTGCATTTGCAAGAGCCGCAGGCGCCGTCCTGGCAGCCGTAGGGCAGGCCGACCGATTGGCGGATGGCGGCTGCGAGCAGGGTTTCTTCGGCCTCGGCGGCGTATTGGTGGCCGCTGGGCTGAACGGTGACTTGATGACTCATGTGAACAATGATTAGGTGTGAACTGTGAACGATCAATCTGGACGCGGCCGACCCCGGCTGCTCATCGTGGGCTGTGGCGACATCGGCATGCGGGTGGCGGCCTTGGCGCGCGGGCGCTACCGGCTGCTGGCGCTGACTTCCTCGCCCCAGCGGCTGGAGAGCTTGCGCTCCGCAGGCATCGTGCCCCTCGTCGGCAATCTCGATCAGCCGCAAACCCTGTGGCGGCTGGCCCAGCTTGCGCCCCAACGGGTGCTGATGCTGGCCCCGCCGGGCGATACGTCCGGCCCGCACGATCAGCGCAGTCGCCACCTGATTTCCAGACTGAAACAGTCGGGCATGTTATCTGGCTCCGGGAAAAATACCTTGCGCGTGGTCTATGCAAGCACCTCGGGGGTGTACGGCGATTGCCAGGGCGAACTCGCGCCCGAGACGCGCCCGTGCCAACCGCAAACCGAACGCGCGCTACGCCGCTGCGATGCCGAGCGCCTTTGGCGCCGCGCCGGTGTGCAGCATCGCTGGCGCGTGGGCTTGCTGCGCATCCCCGGCATTTACGACGGTGGGTCACGTTCGCCCAAGGGCCGACTGGAGCGCGGCCTGCCGGTGCTGACGCCCGTTGATGATGTTTACACCAACCACATTCACGCCGACGATCTGGCGCGGCTGTGTTTGCTGGCGCTCGAGCGCGCCGCGCCGGGGCGGGTCTACAACGTCTGCGACGACAGCACGCTGCGCATGGGAGACTACTTTGATCTCGCCGCCGATCTCTATGGTTTGCCTCGGCCTGTGCGTGTAGCGCGTGACCAGGCACTGGCATCGGGCCTGAGCCCGATGATGCTCAGTTTCATGCGCGAGTCGAGAAGACTGGACAACACGCGCATGAAAGCCGAACTCGGCGTCCGCCTGCGCTACCCCGAGGTGTTGCTGGGGTTGCGTTCAGGCGAGGTTCGATAAGCCGACCAATTTCGCCGACCGATCCCGCCGATCAATGCATCGGCGGATTGTTTTCCGGCAGTTGCAGCGTAGGCAGCGGGCGAGCGGTTTCCACCAGAATCAGCGGGCCATCGTCGAGCTTGGGCGCGGGCTTGCGTTCGCGCGGCACATGAATGGGCGCGGGTTGCGCGGCCAGTTCTTCCTGCACGCGGCGGATGGCGTCGGTATTGGACTGCACCCATTGCAGCCCGGCAGCCTGCGCCGTTGCCTGCAGAGCATCGACCGGCAGCACATAGGCGGCAGCGGCCTGAGCGGGTGCGGGCTCGGCTGCGGACGTCGTTGCCACAGTGGCTTTTTCAACCGCTGTGACGATCAGGGAGGACGACTCTGCTGCGGCGGGCGCAGCTTCGGCCGTGGCGAGTTGCGCTTCTTCGGCAGGCCGGGCAAAGGGCTGAGGGGCAGGCTGAGCAGCCTCCACGGCCAGGTCGGCCGGGGCGTCGATCCTGAGGATCAGCGGCGTCTGATCTTCCAGCGCGGGCGCGGCGGGGGCTTCGACGGCGCCCAAAGCCAGCGGCGCGGCCAGGGAGCCGAAGCTGCGACCCGCTGTTTCGTCCGCATTGGCATCGGTAACGGCTTCGTTCGCTTCGGCGCTCAGATTGCCGTTTTCGTCAGCGGCGGCGCCTTCGTGGCGTCCACCACGGCGGCCACGACCGCGGCGATTGCGCGATTTGCGCTCGGTCTGCGCTTCGTCGCCCGCTCCGACGGTCAGAGCTGGGGTGGCCTCGGTATCGCCCTCGGCTTGGGTTTCAAGCGCCTGAGCATCGATCAGTTCGGCTTCGGGAGCCGCTTCAACGGGCTCACGACGCGGGCGGCGATTGCCGCCACGCCCGCTTCCGGATGAACGTTCGGCCGTGTCCGTGGCCGATTCTTCGCCGGGTGCGCGGGGTTGCTCAGGTGTGGCTTGCGCGCGCTCCTTGCGGGCCGCGGCTTCTTCCGGGTTGCGCTCGCGCTTGGGGCGCTCGCTGCGTTCGGCCTGGCCCTGTTGACCACGGGGTGGCCGGTTGCGGGGGTTGGTGGTTTCTCCTGCTGCGGTTTCGGCGGCTTCGGCGGGTTGGGTGCCAACGGCCGGGTTGCCGCGCTGCCGGTTTTCGCCCTGGCCTTCGCGCTGGCGGT